>CAYGTA010000031.1:0-19465 GCA_964352605.1 uncultured bacterium
ACGCTCTGACCTACTCAGTCTTATGACACTTTCTAAGCAGTTTAGTATTAGTAAAGCTTAACGAATTACAGCTTCCGCCTCTATTTCCACTAAGTAATCATCGCCTACTAGGGCTGCCTGAACCAAAGTATTCGCTGGCAAAATATTTTTAAAACGATTACCATGTGCTCTTGCGACAGCCTCCCAATCTGACATCTTTCTAATATAGATTCTCGTTCGAATAACATCTTCAAGTTTACTGTCTAGAGAAAGCAAAGCTGCTTCTAATTTATCAATAATAAAATGTGTTTGGGCAGCTGCGTCTTGACCACCAATTACCTTGTCAAGATGTGTTGCGGTCGTACCAGAAATAGCAATGCGATTGTCTAGTTTCACAGCGCGACAAAAACCAGCTATTTCCTCCCAGCGGGTACCACTTAAGACAATGGTTTCACCATTAGGTTGTGTTTTGGCTGTAAAGGGTTTAGGGAAAGACTCGAGATGATGGCTCAAATCACCAGAAGCCGTTAAGAACGGAGGTTTGCGGTACTCATCACCACAGTCACCCGGTAGCGTGCTTAGTTTAGACAAGCTCTCATCAATCTGCGCTTTACTCTGCTCATCAAGAGAAAAGCTAAAAAGATTAAGCGTATCCTGAATATGCTCACTGCTTCCAAGGCGAGCACCAATAATTACCGCAGCTACCGCAGTCTGCTCAAGCATGTAACGAGAAGCCACATTAGCAAGTGAAACATTATGTTTTTTAGCAACAGTGTTGAGGGTTTCTAGTAATTCTTGAAAAACCTGCCAGCCACCCGTCTCACGAATAAAACGCTTGTATTTCATTTGTGACCATGTGCCCTGCTCGAGTTCTGGCTCGCTGACACCCAACCACTTTTCACTTAAAAGGCCACCTGCAACTGTGCCATAAGCAAGAAGTTTAACGTTGTGTTTAAGGCAAAGCTCAGTCATATCTCCTTTTGCCCTTTGGTCAAGCAATGAAAAACAAACTTGATTTGAAACAATCTCAATACCACTCGTAATAGCCATATGTAAGTGGGCAGTATTAAAATTAGTTAACCCCAAATTAGCAATTAAGCCTTCATCCTTTAATTCTTGAAGATAAAATAAACAGTCAAGCCAGCTTGGGTCACTATACGTCCACGTGTGAAATTGCAATAAGTCAAGCTGCTCTGTTTGCATGCGTCTAAGAGAAACCTCTATGGCAGCCCGAACATCTGCCTTTGTGACAGGGCCGGGAGTTGGCACCCACTTGGTAAAACGCTGCACAGGTTTCTCAGGATAATCTGCAGAAAATATGCCCACAATATCTTCAGCAGACCCGTAGTGATCAGCCATATCAAAACTCGTTAAACCAGCATCCACATAAGGCAGCATAGAATCAGCAAGTTTCTTAAGCTCGAGTTTTGTGTCATCTCGTTCCATGTCGGCAATTTGCCATAAGCCGGTGACGACTTTTGAAATGTCTAGGCTGCTGCTTAGTTGTGTGCGTTTAACATTGGTTGACATATTTTCTCCTTAGTTATGTTGCTTTAGCCCTTTCTGGGGTTAAGGGCATCTCTTAAACCGTCCCCCATGAAATTAATAGCTAAAACGGTCATAAAAATAGCTAAACCAGGGGGTAGCCATAGCCATAGTTGTGATTGTAAAACGGTTAAACTACGTGCGTCAGCAAGCATGTTGCCCCACGAGGCAATGGGCTGCTGAACACCTAGCCCTAGAAAAGATAAGGCAGATTCAGTCAAGATTGCTTCTGCTACCCCTAAGGTAGCTTGCACAATAATGGGTGCAACTGCGTTGGGTATGAGGTGAAGAAGCATAATTCTGAAACTATTTGCACCAAGGGCTTGGGCACCCTCAACAAAATCTACATTTTTTAAGCGTAGTACTTCAGCGCGCATAAGTCGAAAGGTGGGCATCCAGCTAAGAAGACCAATGACTGCCATAACATTAAAAATAGAAGGTCGTACAAAGCTTGATACTGTTAAAATAAGAAAAAGTGCCGGGAACGTACTTACAGCGTCAGCAAAGCGTGAAAGCAGAATATCGGTCCAATGACCAAAATAGCCGGCCAGTACACCCAAAATAGAACCAAGTAAAATAGAAATAGAGGCAGATACTAAGCCAATGGTTAAAGAAATTCTGCCACCAAAAATAAGTCTAGATAAAACGTCTCTGCCAATAGCATCTGTACCTAGTAAAAACGTTCGACTAGGGGGCGCTTCAAACTCGAGCATGCCTGTTTCGGTCATGGCAAGTTCATAGGGGTCATAGGGTGCTAGCCATGGTGCAAAAATGGCGCTGAAAATGAGGATGACGAGTAGGATGGCACTTATGACTGCCGCGCGGTGACTCATGAACTGCTTAAGCGCTCTATTGGTTGCTCTGGGTTTTAACTTTTGGGTAGCAACGGTCATTCGTAGCGAATCCTAGGGTCAGCAAGTGCATAGAGGCTATCTGCCAATAGGCTACCTAACAGAACTAGAATAGCTGCAAATAAGTTTATGCCCATGGCAACAGGAAAATCTCTTGCAAATACAGAATCAACCAGTAAGCGCCCCATGCCCGGCCAAGCAAAAATAACTTCAACAATCACCGAGCCACTAAAGAATCTAGGTAGAGCTACACCTACCAGTGTAATGATAGGTAGCCAACTGTTTCTAAGCGCATGCGAGCTGAGTACCTTTAGCTCACTAATGCCTTTGCCACGAGCAGTTCTTATGTAATCTTGAGCGAGCGCTTCAGTGACAGCTGAGCGAACGTGCCTAACGAGTTCAGCAACACCTGTAAAAGCTAAGACTGCTACGGGTAATACCAAATGCTGAATACGATCAATAAGGTTAGGCCAACCTGAAAGCGTTTCCTGATAGCTTCTTAGACCTGAAGTAGGCAACCAACCAAGTTGTACGGCAAAGACATAAATAAGCGTTAAAGCAAAGAAAAATCCGGGTATAGAAATGCCTGCAAATGCCATAAACGTTGCAATAAAATCAGTTAAAGAATAAGGCTTTGCTGCAGAAACAATACCAATGACGAGCGCCAAAATGAACATAAGAGCAAAAGCTGAACCCATTAAAGTAAGGGTTGGTACAAGACGGCTTAAAATTAAACGTAAGACCTGCTCACCAGATTTAATTGAATAGCCTAAGTTGCCTTCTGTAACAGCTCTCAACCACTTTAAATACTGCAAAGGTACAGGTTGATCTAGCCCTAAAGACTGCTCAGCTTTAGCAAGCTCAGATGGAGGAATACGCGGATCAATGAAGGTCTGCATAGCATTGCCAGGTGCCATGTTCATAATAATGAAACTGATAAACGTCACCAGAATCAAAATAAAAAAAGCCTGAAGTAAGCGTCGTAAAATAAAAAGAAACATAGCTAAGAACTATCCAATTAATAATAAAAGCTGTTGTTTAGAGACTAAGCCTGTTAGCTTAGAATATAAAATAAAAAAACAAAAAACAAAAAAAGCTACACCAAACCCTAAAATAAGAACAAAAGCTCGAGCTTTTACTAATAAGCTCGAGCTTTTGTTTTGCTATTTACTTATTCGTCTAACCACCACTTAGTTACGTTGACATTGACACCTCTAATATCGGGTGCAAAGCCTTGTAATCTTGTTTGATTAGCATATAAATCTTGTTGTTGGTATAGCGGTATCCAAGGTAATTCTTCGCGCATTATGAGTGCAAAATCACGGTAAATTTGGGTGCGTTCATCTAAATCTAGGCTCACTTGTCCTGCTCTTAATAGGGTTTCTACTTCTGGTTTTACGTAACCCGTGAAGTTAAAGCCGTTAGGTGGCATGTCGCTTTCAACGAAGTAAGAAAGGTATTCGTTGGGGTCACGTTCAATGCCGTAGCCGAGTAAGAACATTTCGAGTCCTTCGGGGCTTACGGTGGTGGGGTCACCATTTTCATCTCTAGGTAGCAGGTAGGTAACAAGGGTAGCAAAGTCCATTGCTTGTAGTTCGACGTTAATACCTATATCTCTTAAGTTTGCTTGTATGAGGGGCGCACTACGTTCACGTACTTGGTTACCTGTTGGGTAAAAGATGGAAAGGTTTAGCTCTACGCCATCTTTACTGCGAACGCCATTTACTATCTCCCAGCCTGCGTCATCTAAAATTTGATTTGCCATTTCCACATCGTAGCTAATGGCTTCAACGTTGGGTGGGTAAGACCAGTGGTTGGTGGGAAAAATGGTGTTTAGGGTTTGACCATAGCCTCTTAAAAGACCATTTACCATGGCTTCACGGTTTAAGGCGTGGGCAATAGCTTGACGTACTTCGGGTTGTGAAAGAGCTTCATGTCTTAAGTTCGTACCAAGGTACTGAAAGCTTAAAGAATCAACAATTTTTAGATCTACATCTTCAGCACTTGTAACACTATCAACACTATTAATAGGTACTTGTGCTGCGTCAACTTCACCGCTTAGTAAAGCTGCGAGCATGGTATTTTGATCACCGAATCTAATGATGATGCGATCTAAACAAGGGCGACCTTCATGATAATTTTCGAAGGCGGTTAGTTCAACAAGTTCACCTGAGCGATACTCGACAAATTCAAAAGGTCCTGAGCCAAGAGGTGTGCGATTCGTGTTGTCTTCTTGCCAACGGTCAATAGGTACCGCACCATAAATATGCTCAGGCAAAATGAAAATGCCACCAATAACAGGTAGAAAAGGTGCAAAGGCTTCTGTTGTGGTAAAAGAAATGGTTTGCTCGTCAATAACATTGATACCCGTCACGCTGTCTGCTTCACCAGCGTTATAGGCTTCGGCACCCTCGAGTACAGAAATTTCTGCGTAGCGACCGCCATCATAAAGAGCATCTGCCATGGATGTATATGTAAAAGCAATATCTGCTGTGGTTAAAGCAGTACCATCATGCCAAGTTAAATCTGATTTTAAAGTAAAGGTAATGGTGCGCTGATCTTCACTAACTTCCCAAGATTCAGCTAAGTCAGGCTCAAAAGATAAGTCAGCGGTTGGCTTGATAAGCGCAGAGAAAACTAATTCCTGAATATTTTGATCATAGGTTGTTGGAAAAATGAGTGGGTTAAGGTTACCGGGTTCACTCCACTGTGCAATGCTTGCAGTGCCTCCAACATTAGGGCATGTTTGCGCCAAGCTAATGCCTAATAATAAGCAAATAAGTACTGAAAAACGTTTCATTTAGACCTCCAGAGAATTTAGTTTATAACCTTATACTGTCCATAGATGTGTTTGTCGTTTGCTTAGCCAGCTTGCACCCTCCTTTGTAATGACAACATTCTCCTCAACGAGCATAGACGGCTCAGGTGACTGTAATATGGTTGGTTCTAACGTAAAGACATTCCCTTGGGCCAAAGGAATATAAGGTGCCTTACCATAGCGCTCCCACTTTGGACCTAAAATGGCGCCACCGTCATGAATATGACGGCCTATCTGGTGACCTGTAGCATGTGAAATTTCTGGGTAGCCATTTGCCAGATGATGATCTCTGGCTATTTTATCAATTTGCCAACCTTCTAAATCTGGTTTAAGCGCTTCAAATGCTTTTGTAATGGCGTCAAAAGCAGACTGAAAAGCGTGTTGCTCTTTTTCAGGTGCTTGTGTTTCATTTTCTTTCTTAAAATAAATGGTGCGTGCCAAATCAGAGCAGTAACCTTGAAAATAAAGCCCATGATCTAAAATGACAAGATCGCCAGCTTGCACACTATCGTTACCCGGAGCACGGTGAGCGAGGCCCACGCGGTTAATACAAACAAGAGCACCACCGTAATCGCCAAGCTCCATCTCGAAACCCAAATCTTTAGCAATGTCTAGCATAAGAGACTGAATTTCTTTTTCGCTTTGCCCTACTTTTAGTTTAGGTAAAAGTTGTTGATAAAGTTCAGAGCTAGCATCAATGGCCTTTTGAAGGCGCTGAAGCTCTTCGTTTGTTTTACAACCACGAACAATCGACAATAAGTCTTCTGATGAGCTAAGCTTTGCATCTGGCAAAACAGTATCTGTGATGGTTTTGATTTTTAAATATTGACCGTGACTAAGACCATCTGAAAGATGATCACTCTCAGAGTAATTCAGGTAAAGAGTAGTTGGCTTTATTTCTTGTAGCCATTGCTTAAATGCATCTTCAAATGAACGCTCATAAGCTCTAATTTCGTTAAAAACACCTAAGCGGTCAACATGACCCTCATCGTAATTGGCAACCAAAGCTAGCACACCGCGGTCAGGATGAAGCATAAACGCAGCCATTCCACTTACACCTGCATCAAAAACTAAGCGTGAAGCGGGGTCACTACCCTCACGAGTTAAAAAAAGCCACAACTCATCATGGGCTAGAAGATCGCGTGCTTGCTTAGACTTTTCAGCACCAAGATTAGACATAAAGCATCCTTTAAGTTTTAAATTATTTTTGCTGACCGAATTCTTGCATTATTGTAGCAGCATACTTAATACCCTGAATATAGTGATCTATTCGAATATTTTCATCAGGTGCATGCAAGTTAGCACCCGTAGAGGCAAAGCCTGTCAGAACACAAGGAATCCAGACATGTTTCAAAATAGTACCTTCAGCAGAAACACCATTCACAATAGGCTTCTCTCCATAAACCTTCATGGCAGCAGCAATAACAGCTTGCGACATGGGTTCTTTAACAGAAATTTTATAAGGTGGCTCAGCACGCTCAGTACTAATAACCTCAATGTTATCAAAACCATGCTTCTTAAGATGGGCTTTTAGACGCTCGAGTGCTTTGGCTGGGTCGATATTGGGTATGAGGCGAAAGTCCATTTTAACCCTTGCTTCGTTAGGCACAATGGTTTTTGAGCCTGCCCCTGTGTAACCACTAATTAAACCTGCAATATTAGCGGTGGGTTCGTAAGCTCTTGCTTTTATGGCGTCTATGCCGTCACGCCCTAAGGCAAACTCATTAATTCCCCAGTCTTCTTTCATTTTGTTTAAGTCAACTCGAGCTATTTTTTCTTCGAGTTGCTGCTGGTCTTCTTCTTGTAGTTCGTATAGTCCTTCGTACCATCCTTCAATCAAAATGCGCCTATTTTCATCCATAATGCTGTTGAGCGCGCGTATTAAATCCCAAGCAGGGGAGGGTACAAGAGGAAAGTTTAGTGAATGAATGTCACTATTTGCACCTCTGGCAACCAGTTCTACAAACAAAACAGACTTTAAGCCTAAATCAACATCTGGTAAACCTGTGGCTATATCTACAGAACCGTCCAGGCAGTGCATGCCGTCAGCTTCGAGAAGCTCAGTATTTTTTTCTACCCAAGGGCCAAGATGTAAACTGCCTATTTCTTCTTCACCTTCAATAATGAACTTAAGGTTTACAGGCAGTTCACCACGCACCTTTAAGAAGGCTTTGGCTGCTTTGTTAAAGGCAAGAACGCCACTTTTGTTATCGGTTGCGCCGCGCCCATAAAGTACACCATCAACTATTTCAGCTGACCAAGGACCACCATGCGTCCAAGCCTCTAATGGCTCAGGAGGCTGAACATCATAGTGAGAGTAGCAAAGCATTGTTTTGCTAGACTGACTTGAAGGCATATGCCCAATAATTACCGGAGGGCCACCCTCAAGTTCATGAAGGTGAGCATCTAAGCCATCATCATCCATCATTTGTTTAACCAAATCAGCACATTCTCTCAAGCCAATATTTTGCGCTGAGATGCTCGGTTGACGCACAAAAGTCTGCAAATCTTTTATGTATTCCTCAGCGTTAGCATCAATGTAATCATAAATGTCTTGCATATTTGAGTCACTCATACATCAATCCAGCATCGTTGAGTTGTTGAGCTGCGAACAGCGTCCATAACTTTTTGGCATGCAAGTCCATCTTCAAACGTTGCACCTGCGCTTAGCGGGCGCTTTTCTTGAATAGCGCTAACAAGTTCTTTCATGAGAGCTACCACGGAAACATTCCAAATGCCTTTATTGACTTTTGGTAGGTTGGCATTTGGGTCAGTAATAGTTATGTCTTCAAAGGCTTCGCCACGTTTAGCAATGCGCAAAACCTCATCATCATTAGATAACAAAATAGTGCCTTCAGACCCAAAAATTTGTGTCTGGTTGCCCATGTTATGCCCTGCCACACCACTCATAAATACATTGGCAAGCGCACCGTTTTTCATTTCTAAACTAAACCAAGAAACATCATCTGCTGTTGCTGTCCAAGCTTCTCCACTAGTTTTATCAAGACGGTCAGGTACCATGGTTTTTACTTGTCCCATAACTGAGCTAACATCTCCAAGCCACCATCTTAGTAAATCAATCTGATGAGAGCCGTTTGCCCCTAAGCGCCCACCACCCTTATCTTCGAGTGACCACCAATCATCCTTTGGACGTGAAGCAGGGTCACCCCAACTAGGGCTAATGTTAGTAATATTGACATGTTGAACTTTGCCAACAAAACCACTGTCAAGTAACTCTTTAATTTTTTGTCTCGTTGGGTTAAAGCGTAACTCATGATCCATCATATGAATACGCTTAAGGCTTTTGGCTTTATTTAACATAGCCGTTGACTCAGCTGTTGTCATGGCCATAGGTTTATCACAAAGTACATGAGCTCCAGACTCTAAAGCTGCTAAGGTCATGTTTGCATGGGTAAAGGTAGGAGTGGCAATGCAAACCAAGTCAAGTTTATGACTGTCTAACATGGTCTGCCAATTATCGTAAGCATTTGGAATATCAAATGTGCTTGCCGCTTCTTGCGCGCTTGAAAGCCTAGCACTGGCAATAGCAACAACCTTGGCTTCAGGAATATTTGCAAGGGCAGGCAAAAAAGCTGCTTTAGCAAAACTTGCACCAATAACTCCAACATTAATCGTCATGGAATACCTCTTTTCTCAAGTTTGTTCTTAACCAATAGTGCGTAAGCGTGGGTCAAGGAAGTCACGTAACCAATCACCTAAAATGTTAAAAGATAAAACGGTCATCATAATGGCAATGCCAGGGTAAACAGCTAACCACCAGCGCCCAGCGAGTAGCTGGTCACGACTTTCAGCTAACATGCCACCCCAAGTAGGAATGGTGGGTGGAACCCCAAGACCTAAAAAAGATAAGGCTGCTTCAGCCAAAATCACACTTGCCACATTAAAAGAAGCAATCACAATAAGCGGAGCTAAAATATTAGGCAAAATGCTCTGAAACATAATAGCCAAGTCGCGTTTACCCAACGCCCTTGCAGCTTCAACATATTCTTTTTCGCGTTGCGAAACGGTTTGTCCACGAGCAATACGAGCGTAAGTAACCCACTGACCAATGCCTAAGATAAGAATGAGATTTAGAAGCCCCGGACCTAAAACAACCAGAAACATAATGGCCAAAAGAATAAAAGGAAAAGCTAGCTGAATGTCTGCCAAACGCATAATAATGTCATCGGTACGCCCACCAAAATAGCCTGCAATGAGTCCAAGGGAAACGCCGATGCTGCCACCAATAAGGACAGCAGTTAAGCCTACCAGAAGAGAAACCCTAGCCCCATAAATGAGTCTAGAGAGAACATCTCTACCTAAACCATCTGTACCTAATATAAACTCAACCTCACCACTACGCTCAACTTGATAAGGCTCTTGTAAACGCTGAATGATGTTTTGACGGTTAGGATCTTTAGGCGCAATGACAGGCCCTAGAGCTGCTGCGGTCATCACAGCAATTAAAATAAGAATAGCCAAAACGGGCCACTTAGCTCTAAAAAGGCTTTTTAAAGCACGACGAAATTCACTTGCAAAGG
This sequence comes from uncultured bacterium, assembly GCA_964352605.1. GTDB lineage: Bacteria > Deinococcota > Deinococci > Deinococcales > Trueperaceae > JAHEBB01. The sequence continues at coordinate 9,735 of CAYGTA010000031.1, forward strand.
TTTGCCCTGAAGCTTCATTTTGAAGGCTAGACGCCGTTTGCATTAGCCTAACCTCACTCTCGGGTCAAGTCTGGCATACAGTAAATCTACCACTAAGTTTAAACCAACAAATAAAAGAGAAAATAAAATAACAGAAGCCTGCACCAAAGGAATATCACGCTGATTAATAGCATTAAAAACCAACCTACCTACCCCAGGCCAAGAAAAAACCGTTTCAACCACAACAACACCACTTAAAAGAAAACCAAACTCGAGTCCGATCATGGTGACGACGGGCATCCATGCATTTCTTAGAGCATGGCGTCTTATGACTGTATTTTCTTTGAGTCCTTTTGAGCGTGCAGTGCGAACATAATCTTGTGATAGAACTTCAAGCATAGATGAGCGAACTAAGCGTGAATTTCTTGAGAGTGAAAAAAGTGAAATGGTAACTGCTGGCATAATTAAATAACGTATAGCTTGCGGAAAATTAGTCCAAGCTTCTTGAAAGTTGCCTTCAAGTAGGGGCTTGATAATAGGTACATGACCCGAAATGGGTAGCCAACGTAAACCCAAGCCGACAAATAAAATAAGCATAATGCCAAGCCAAAAACTTGGAATAGATTGCCCGAACATGGCTAATGTCATCATGCCGCCATCGACACCCGTTCCTCTTTTTACAGCAGCAATGATGCCAAAAGGAATGGCTAAACTAATGGCAATGAGCATGGCTAAAAAGGTGAGTTCAATGGTTGCAGGTAAGCGCTCTAGGACAACGCTCATAGCAGGTTGCCGGTAGGTTAGTGATCTCCCCGCATCTCCTTGGGCTAAGCGGCCTAAAAAAGTAAGATATTGGATGTGTAAAGGCTTGTCAAAGCCTAAAGCTTCTCTGGTGCGTTGTATTTCTTCGTCACTAGCACGTTCCCCAACATAAAGGTAGGTTGGGTCGCCTGCCATATGTAAAGCTGAAAATGAGATTAAGGTAACCCCAAAAATAACAATCGTTGATTGTAAGATGCGTCTTAAAACGTATTGCCACATAGAGACCTATCTTTAAAAATGGCTAGAGGCGCACTGCCTCTAGCCAAGAAAACTTATTTTAGAGTTGCGTTGTAAGCGACAATCTTTTCGTCGCGGCGAGCTTGCCAATCAATGCGGTTACTTACACCGTAGAAATCTGGCTGGAAGTACATCATGAGCCAAGGTGGGTCATTATAGAAGATTGCTAGCATCTCATTAATAATGGCGCGCTGCTCATCATCTGGGAGGGGTTGAGCAAGAAGTGCTAAGTTAGCAAACCATTCTGGGTTGCTCCACTCGGTGTAGTTGGTACCACCGGTTGGTTGAGAAATATCAGCCATGTCATAAAGCGCATTCCAAGTAGCACCACCAGAACCTAAAAGGAATAGTGGACCAGCGTCATGTGCGATTATTAGAGGTACATAAACTGATCTAAAGTCTAGAAGTTCAACTTCAGTTTGAACACCAATATCAGATAAGTACTGACCAACAGCAAGTGCAACATTCGCATCGTTTAAGTAGCGGTTGTTAGGTGATTGTAGTTTGATTTCAAAACGAATACCATCTTCACCACGAGGGTAACCTGCTGCGTCAAGTAGTTCTTCTGCTTTTTCAGGGTCATAAGCATAAGGTTCTAGGTTAGGGTTGTCATTTGGTGGATTAACAAGACCTGTGGCACGCTCGCACTCGGTTGCTAAAAGTGATGCACAAATGGTTGGTACATCAACAGCGTATTGAAGGGCAACACGAACATCTGTGTTTTGAATGGCTGCGCCACCTTCACTTGCTTCAGCAAAGTCAGCACGTTGATTAAAGCCAACATAAATACGTCTTGTACCTTGAACGGCCTGCACTTCAGCTTGACCTGTAGCGTCAATGGTATCTATTTGGTCAGGTGATATATTTGCAACGATATCAACGTTGCCAGCAATGAGTTCAGCTGCACGTGTTGATGCTTCTGGAATGACACGCCAGATAATGGTTTGAAAACCAGGTTCACGTAAACCAAAACCTTCGTTTGCTTCAATGACCATACGATCATCTTTAATCCATTCAACAAACTTGTAAGGGCCAGAGCCAACTGGGGTTTCAGCTGCTTGCTCCAAGGTCATCGCTTCATAAGAATCTTTACAGTGAATATTCACTTCTGAAATCATACCTAGTGCAATGGGTGAATATTCTTCAAGAATAATTGTGACAGAAAGTTCATCATCGACACGAGCATCTACGTAGCCAATAGAATCAAAGATAAAACCGGCAGTGTTACCCGTGAAGCCGTTCGCATCGTCACCTGCACGCTGAAAAGTATAAGCAACATCTTCAGCAGTTAAGGCTTCACCGTCATGACACATTAGACCTTCGTTAAGGGTAAAGTTCACTTCAGTGCCATCTTCTGAAATCTCGTAACTATTAGCAAGGTAAGGAATAATATCGCCTGATTCGGTAATTTCATAAAGCTGAGCCCAAAGGTGCGAAGCAATATTAGCAGCAGGTCTAGAACCAATATCTGGTGGATCCATAGTACTGGCATCGACACTCTGAGCAACAATAAGAGTATTTTCGTCAGGCATTTGAGCAAAGCTCAAGCCTGCTAGTAAAAAACCAACCAAAAAGACGACTAAGGTATTTCTTTGTTTCATGTGTTTCTCCCTTTCAAAGGTGAATCAAACAACTTACGAACGTGCATTCCCTCCAAATAAAGCTTAAATCATGCAACCTCCTTTTAATCCTAGAGTAAACATTAAGTATTCGGCGAAGAAAAAAAACTATCAAAAAGAGTAGGAATATCAACCACTCGAGCTTCTTGGCTCGAGATGATGCAGGCTTCTATCATGGCGAGCGATTTAAGATGATCTAAACCACTTGCTTCTAAAGGTTTATCGCGTAAAAGGCTGTTCGAAAAGGCTGCTAGTACCCCTTCGGTATCAGTAATCCAAGTTTCATGGGGTGCTAGCGTCACTGTGCTTAACTGAGCATCGTGGAGCTTGGCATAATGAAGGTCAGAAAATTGATCTTTTTGAATAATGACGCCTTTAGTGCAGTCAGTACGCCATTCGAAATGGGGTTCTTGCCAAGCACTTTGCCAAGTTCCTTGATAAGTAACCGTGACACCATTTTTAAATGTAAAGATAGCTGAGACATTTGTATCATCTTTATACATACTCCAACTAGGATTCCAAGTTTTACAGTAAACCGAAACAGGCTCACTTTCATAGACAAAACGCATTAAGTCAAAATGATGAATGGATTGCTCCCAAAGCATGGGCTGCTGCATTTCAAGCGGATATTTATTGAGCCTAGTTTGGGTTCCGTCCCGCCAACGCTCATAACTAAAATGACCAAAAGCAGGCTTACCGACCGCATCTTCTTTGAGTAACTCGAGTGTGGCTTGTGTAACGCCTAAATAGCGAAAGTTAAGCCCAATCATCATGGGTATGTTGGCAGTGTTAGCCATGTTTACAAACTTAGCGGACTCTTGCAGGCTTAAAGCAAGAGGCTTTTCAATGAGTAAGGGTAGACCGTAGTCACAGGCTAAGCGAACTTGTCTTTCACGACCCTCTGGGGGTGTGGCAAGCACAACGGCATTTACACTAGATAAGGTTTTTAAGGCATCAGAAAGAGTGCTAAAGGCAGGCTTAGTACCAAACTGTTTTTGTGCATTCTCTAGCGCCTTGGGGTTAGGGTCAACATAAGCGGCAAGCTCACAATCGGCAGAGCGATTGATAACTTCAGCCCAAAATTTACCACGTGGCCCAAGACCTGCTAAGACGATGATCAGCTTAGTCATAAACCCACCGCAAGCGCATCAAAATCTTTTTTTTGCTTAGCTATAAGCGCTTTTAAGCCCACGTCAAAAGGCGTCCAGTCAGCAAAGCCTAATTCATTCAAATGATTTGACGCCAAAAGACCACGCAGTTGCGTTGCTTTGTCTTGAGAAAGCTCGAGTTTGATAGTTGTTAAGTTTTGCTGTATTTTTTGGGCGATTTCTAAAGCAGTAAAATGTTCATCTGAGACTAAGTGATAAAGCTTGCTGTTTGGCATTGGGGCTTCAAGTAAAAGCTGAATAAGCTTAGCGATATCTTGACAGTAAGTCCAGTCTCTAGGGGCTTCATTTGGAACCAAAATGCGACCCTGCTCAAGTGCTTGGTTCAGCATGCGTTGCAGTAAGCTAACCCTTGGTCTACTGCTTCTAGCTTGCTCATCTTCGCCGTAAACATTACCTAGTCTTACTGAAATACACTCGAGTTCATCTATTTTTTCTAAGAGATCTTCGGTGCAGCGTTTTGCTAGGGCATAAAGCCCTTTAGAGAGAGCTAAGCTTTGTTCGCTTAGGGGGCCTTCTTGCTGGGCTGAAAAAACGCCTGCTGAACTTATAAATAGGAAGCGTTTTACATGCTGCTTTCTTGCCCAACTAATCATATGAAAGTTTGCATCTAAGTTAGTTTTTAAATAGGTTTCTGAAGTCATGTTTAGTTCTTGAGCTGATGCTGTTAAGGTTGCCGCGTGAATAACACAATCAACCTTTAGGTCTTCATGAAACTCAGTTACATCTCCCTCAAGCAAACGAACGTTTTCTTTCATCCAGAACGCTTTTTGCTGCGGGTCAAACTGCTTATCTAGCAGCACAAGTTTATGGCCAGCCAAATGCAGCTGTTTGCTTAGGTGGTTTGCAATAAAACCGTTAGCGCCTGTAATTAAGACAGTTTTAATAGAGTTCTCCCAAGAAGGTTAACGGTTGTTACCGTTTAAATTATCTATGCCTAAGTCTTTAGCTGAGGCTACGTGGCGTTCAATAAGCGCAGTTGCTTGTGCGTAATCCTTAGCTTGAATGGCCTGAACAATAGGAGGATGATTCATGGCTATTTCCATTGGGTTTTCGTTGAGTTTGTTTCTAAGTGTCATGATTTGTCTGACACGCAGTGCAAGTTGATCCCAGATGACGGTGAGCATGTCGTGTTCAGCTAGTAAGATGAGTTGGCGGTGAAAGTTATCATCGGCTTGGTTTAATGCTTCAAGGTCTTGCTTATGGGCAGCTTTTTCCATAGTGATACAAATCTGCTCGAGTATTTTTACATCTGACGGTCTATTGCGTTCAATAATTCTTTTTAAGGCAAAGCTTTCGTGTAGGACTCGTAAACTGTAAATTTCTTCTATGTCTTTTTGGCTAAGTGTCTTAACCGTGGTTCCTCGGTAGGGTACGGTTTCGATGAGTCCGTCTTTACTTAGGCTGCGCAGGGCTTCTCTTAGGGGAGCGCGACTTACACCTAATTGGGTTGCTAGTGTGGTTTCAACTAAGGCGTCACCGGGTTTAAGTTCACCACTTAAGATGGCTTCTCGTAAGACATCTGCCACCTTTTTTCTTAGAGGCACATTATTGATTTCTGTAAAAGATTTATTTTCAGAAATCTGTTGCGTTGTAAGAATTACTTTGGTCATTTTGGTGCTTTAAACTCCTAGAATAAGGCGCATGGCGTCGATTGTCGACAATCTTCTTCGATTGGTGTTACTATAGTTCGCATAAAGATTCACTGTCAAGTATTTCACATTCAGATTTTAGCTTAACCATGAGGCTCAAGTTCTTTTCTTAACCCTAAAGGATGATATTTAGTGCTTAGAACAAATGCAAATCAGCTTGTAGAAATCGCCGTTTCAGGTCAGATAAGCCAACCAAGCTTTAGACGACCCGAATACATTCCAGATACCGAAGGTATAGCTCGAGTGCTACCAGGCATGTCAGGTGTACTTTACAACATACGCGTTGGCGATCCAGCTTTCTTCTGGGCAGGTGACCACATAGAACCAGGCGCGTCGATTGCTCACAAAGACCTGAGTAGTGATTTTGCTTTGCACTACTTGACCTGCATTGGCAATAAAGCAATCGTGACAAGCGGTGAGGCAGCAGGTGCCGAAGGCATAGTCACAGGGGAGCACGCCCGAATACTGATAGACTTTGAACCCGAAGTCAAAGAAATGCTTTGCGTAGGCGATAGCATTCAGTTACGCAGCAAAGGTCAAGGCTTGAGTTTACTTGATTACCCACACATTAAACTAAAAAAATGCAGCCCTGAACTTATTGACGCTTTACCCATAGAATGCATTGATGACTTTAAGATACGCGTACCTGTAACGATGGAACTGCCCATTAAAGCCATGGGTTCAGGCGCAGAACTCAACTCAGAATACGTAGATCAAGACCTCATGACAGGTGACAAAAAACTCATGGCAGAACTCGGCCTAGATAAAATGCGACTAGGTGACCTTGTTGCTATTCGAAACGCTGACCACCGCTTTGGACGCAGTTACCGCAAAGGTGCTGTAAGCATTGCCCTTTGTATTCATGGTGACTCCATCATGACAGGGCACGGCCCCGGCATCTTAACGCTCATGACTTGTGAAGAAGACGCCATTGAATGGCAAATCGACAAAAATGCAAATATAGCAAACTACCTAAACATACGGGAGCTAAAATGAGTATAACGACAAACGAAGAAAAACTTGTAAGCCTCTCAGTTATGGGTCAAATTGCAACACCACAATTCCCAGGTCTACCCGCTGAACCTTACCGTTTAGCCTCTGACGGAACCCCCTTTTTACTCCCAACTTACGGCAGTATTGTTTACAACGTATCTGTAGGTGACTCGGCTTACGGCTGGCTAGCAGATTGCATACACCCAAGCGTGAGCATACATTTAGCAGATGATAACGGCAACCGAGGCTTAAGAGTTTTATCTTGCCTAGGCAACACAGCCGTAGTCATGTCAGGCTCAGCCAAAGGTGCCAAAGGAACCGTTACCGGAAAATCAGGCAGATTCTCAGAACACGTCATTGTGCACTTTGCTAAAAAAGACCGAGAAAAGATGGCGATTGGCGACAAAATAATTGTCCGAGCAAAAGGCGTCGGCATGGAACTCAGCGAACACTCGAGTGTTCGTTTAAAGGGTTGCTCTCCTGAACTTTTAGCAGCGCTAAACCCCCAGAAAAATCAGGATGGCAAATTAGAAGTGCCTGTTGTTGCAACTGTGCCTCCGCATTTGCTAGGGGCAGGTGCAGGTTTAGATAGTGAAGGTGGCTCGGTTCATATTCAAACCACAGACAAAGACGCTGTTAAAGAAGCAGGCTTAGATAAGCTTCGCTTAGGCGATGTCGTTGCACTTGAAAATTACGATAGCCGCTATCAACATGGCTTCTTGCGAGGGGCTATTGGCATTGGGGTTATTGGTCAAGGGGATAGCCCAAGAGCTGGCTACGGCCCAGGTATTACTGTCATTATGACTTCAGGTGAAGGAGCCATTATTCCAAAACTAAGTGAAGGTATAAACCTTAAATCTTTGTTAGCACTCGAGGTTTAAGCATGATAGACCTTGTTCGTGTTGATGCCGATGCGTTAGCTGAATTTGCGTTTTCGTGTTTTAAAGCCATGGAGCTAAACGAGGAAGATGCTCAGCTTTGTGCTAACGCACTCATGTTTAGTGAACTTAGGTTTCACCCTGGTCAAGGTCAAGGGGTAAGACGCTTATCAGCCTACCGAGAAAGACTGCTAAAGAAGCTCATAAATAAAGATGCGCCTTTTGAAATTATAAAAGAAAGCCCTGCCTTGGCTCTTGTTAACGGCCATAATGGACTAGGTTCCGTAGTGGCTCAACGTGCTATGAAACTCGCTGTAGACAAAGCTAAAGTTTGCGGTGTCGGCACAGTAATAGTCAGAGGCAGCACACACTACGGCTCGTCAGCAGTACACGCAGATATTGCGTTACACCATAATTGCCTAGGTGTAGCCATGACCAATGCAGGCCCAGAAATGGCAGCATGGGGAGGCGCAACAGCAGTGGTAGGCACCAACCCATGGGCTATTGCTGCACCCACAGGCTTAGACTTTAATGTCTCTTTAGACATTGCCTTAACCACAGCAGGTAAAGGCATGATGAAATGGCTCGAGCGTGAAGGTAAAGACATGCCACTAGACTGGGCACTAACCCCAGAAGGTGAAGAAACGAGTAATCCTAGCGCAGCTATGATGGGTGCCCTTCTAGGCATTGGCCAGTACAAAGGTTATGGTTTATCTTTTATGACGGATGTTATGACAGGTGTACTAAGTGGTGGCGCATTTGGTTTAAGTCCTTATGCAAAGCCTGACAAACAAGATGTCGCCCACACATTTATGGCTTTTGATATTGCATGGTTTATGCCTCTTGTAGAATTTAAAGAGCGCATGAACGCGTTTATTGCAGATATTAAAAAGAGCAAACTACGTGCGGGCTTTAATGAAATTCTAGTACCCGGAGAACTAGAGCAACGCCGTGAAAATGAAAGACGCAAAGATGGCGTAAAGCTTGATTTAACAGTCTTTGATGAACTAACCGCCTTAGCAAAAGACTTAAACGTCCCTTTCCCTTTTAAGCGAGTGGTGGAAGCGTGAAACTCGAGCCTCTAAATGAACGTTTCTACAGGCGTAAAATAGCTCAGATTCAACTGCATTTAGCAGAGGCTGACCTAGACGGCATCCTCCTTTTAAATCAATACAACGTTATCTATGCTTCTGGCTTTTTTCACTCACCTTCAGAGCGACCCATTGGCTTTTACATTCCTGCTACGGGTGAACCCAGCCTCTATATTCCCTTACTCGAGCAAGAAAATGCCCAAGACGGCTGGGTTAAAGACATTAGAACGTATTTTGAATTTCCGGGTGACACTCATCCTATTTTATGGATGGCAAAAGATGCAGGTGTAAAACGCTTAGCTATAGACGAACTCGAGTATTCCCTATTTAGTGAACTCGAGCACTATCAATCTATCTTTATGAGTGACATAGTTAGTACTCTGCGCTACGTCAAAGAACCAGAGGAAGTTCAGCTTATTCGTAAGGCAGCAAGTTACGCTGACTACTACTTGCAATACCTTTACGATCATGCAGCTGACTTTATGAAGGCTGGCGCAACAGAACTAGATATCTTAAATCAGTGCTTAAAAGCAACACTCGAGCATCAAGCTAGCGAGCTAGGTGAGGTGTTTGCCAAGACTAAAGTGGGGGTTACCGTAACAGTTCATACGGCTGAAAGAGCAGCCCTTCCTCATGGTAAACCCATTCACCGTAGACCCGCTATAGGTGAAGTTCTTATAGCGGGTGTGGGCGCCTCTGTTGGCGGTTACCACGCTGAAAGTGGTGCTACCTTTGTGCTTGGTAAAGCAAGCAAAGACCAAATGCATTGCCTAAATGCAGCCGCAGCCTGTAATGACGCTGCTGTTAACGCCTTAGAGCTAGGTGCAAGTTGCAAAGACGTTAACGAAGCAGCCTTAGAGCAACTCAAACTAGCAGGCTTAGATAAGTTTATTAGGCACCGCATAGGTCACGGTATGGGCATTGAAGGTCATGAAGCCCCATGGTTAGCACCGGGAGATGATACAAAGCTACTTGCCAACATGGTCTTCTCAAATGAACCCGGTATTTACAGACCCAACCTTGACGGGTATCGCACCATAAACACCATGATTGTGAGTGAAGGCAAAGCAGAAGTCCCAAGTAAATTCTTAGAAACCCACCCACCAGAAGCTCGAGTGCTTAATGTTTAAAGGTTTGAAAGGATGAACGTGGCTAGCCCTAAATTTACCCTAATGCTAAGTTACAGGAGTTTTTATGTCTAAAGGTTTAATATCTGCGTTAGCTAATCGTATTGTTGAAGAGGACGTATCGTTTCGCACAAAGATGCTGGAGATTGCATCGGGTTTGGATGATG
>CAYGTA010000032.1:0-19303 GCA_964352605.1 uncultured bacterium
GACGTAATCAACTCTGTAAGAGTTTATGAAGTACCTTTTCGGACTTGGTATAATAGTGGAAGTCTAAAGGATAATCTAAGATTTTCTTCCAAAGGTCGGATAGCAATTTGCTTTGAGAATAAGTTGAATTTTAGACCGATAACCATAAGCCAACTACTAAGGGTTTGTGATGGTCTTGCTAAGGTAGGTCACTAAAAATGAATGTGAAACCATAGATGAGCTATTATGCAGGTAGTAATTACTAGGAGTCTAAATGTTAGTTAAAGAATGGATGACCCCCAACCCAAATGTAGTAAGCAGCAAAACGCCGGTTATGGAAGCAATGCAGGTCTTACGCAAAGGTGGTTTTAGGCGCCTTCCGGTTGTTGATAACGGAAAGCTTGTTGGTATTGTTACAGATAAAGACCTCAAAGAAGCTGCACCTACCCAAACAAGTTCCTTATCTGTTTATGAACTCAATTATTTACTCAGTAAACTGCTCATTAAAGACATCATGAATGAGAATGTCTTTTTTGTTAGCCCTGAAGACCCCATTGAAAAAGTAGCGCTTTTAATGGAAGAGCAAAAAATTGCTGGGTTGCCAGTTGTTTCTGAAGGCGCTGTGGTAGGCATAATAACCATAACCGATATGCTAGAAACCTTTGTGCAAGTTTTAGGTTTAAGAGAAGGTGGAACTCGAGTGACGGTTAGTCTGCCAGATGAACCCGGAATTTTGCAAAAGGTTGCTGAAGCGGGCCCGCCTTCAAATATTGCTACGGTGGTTACTTCAGGTATTAAAGAAGGGCAGATGCGAGAGTTGGTTCTTAGGGCTACGGGAATAGACGCGGAAAGCTTTCCAGAGCGATTAAAAGAAAAAGGCGTTACTGTATTGGATGTACAATGAAAGCACAAACTGATCCTAAACCACTCATTGATGCCGTAAAAGCTGGGCGCGTTGCTAACACAGGTTTTTTAGATAGTAACGAAACTGCGCAACTGGTGCCGCTATTAAGGCAAGCGGATGTTAGTGTTAATGTTTCAGGTGGGTATGTGGGTTCAAAACGCCGTGTCATAACCGTATTTCCTGAAAATATTCCTCATGCTGATACACCTTTAGTTGCACTTTATACTGAAAATGTTGTTGAAGAAATGGCCTTACGTGCCGCTTTGAAGCAGCATTTAGAACTAAATGATATTGGTGACATTATTCAGCATCAAGAGGGCCTAAGCATTATTTTATTAAGCAAAGCTCGAGCTTTGTTGCCAGACTCTTTTCGGGTTGCTTCTCAGGAGATTGTCTTTGATGAGATTCCTTTGGAGCGTTTAAGTTCTGGTAGTCAAAAAAGACAATTGGTGATTGTGCCTTCTTTGCGTGTGGATGCGCTTGGAGCGAAAGCTTTTAATGTTTCAAGGTCATACTTTAGTAAAGGTATAAAGGCAGGTAATGTAACCATTAACGGTAAAGCAGCTACCAAGTCAAGCAGCGCTGAACCCGGTGATGAAATTTATGCACAGACGATTGGGCGAATGTATGTGTCGAGTGTGCAGGGTGAAACTCGGAAAGGTAATTTAAAGGTACTAGTAGACATCGAAAAAGGCTAACCCTCATTTGAATTATTGATATTTATACCCTTTCCGTTTAGTTCCTTAAAGAACTAAACGCGGTCTTGGACCGTTGAAACCAATACCAAGTCCGATTGGAACGTAATCAACTCTGTAAGAGTTTATGAAGTACCTTTTCGGACTTGGTGTTAGAAGTACAGGTGGCTTGCCAGAAGCAATCCAAACTGATACGAGCTTAGCTTTAAAATAACGTTTAAGGTAGTCTGAGAATAGAGGAGAGGGTATGAAATTACCCAATCTAGAGCAAGCCGAAAGGCTTCTTTTGGAAGCTGAAAGCAGGAATCCTGGACCTTGGGTTCCGCATGTCAGAAACGTTGCTTTAGCAGCTAAACTCATTTCCGAAAATCACCCAAGACTCGAGCCTGAAGCGGCATTTATTATGGGATTACTTCACGATATTGGTCGACGTGAAGGTGTGACGGGCATGCGCCACACACTAGACGGCTACAGATACTTATTAGAGCAAGGCTTTGATGATGCTGCTCGTATTTGCTTAACGCACTCGTTTCCAATTAAAGATATTAGGGCTGGTTTAGGAAAATGGGATGTCAATGACCAAGAATATGCTTTTATAGAAACCTTTTTAGCAGAGGTTAATTACAACGATTACGATAGACTTATTCAACTTTGCGATGCTTTGGCTATGGCTGAAGGCATCTGTCTGATGGAAAAACGAATTGTTGACGCAGTCATCAGGCTTGGTTTCAACGAAGTCACCCAAGAAAAATGGAAAGCGTGGTTTAAGATTAAAAAGACACTCGAGCTAGAAATAGGGTGCTCTATTTATAGTTTGTTTCCAAATGTTGTTGAGACGACTTTTGGTTTAGCTGAGCAAAAGTCGCCTTTATAGCCTAGATTTTTAAAGCCTTACGCGTTTGCCACCATCTTTATTTCTAGATTTAAAAATGAGTCTTATCGGTACTTCGCTAAAGCCCAAGTCTTCACGTATTCGGTTAAGCAGATATTGTTCGTAGGGGCGGGTCACAAATTTTTCGTTATTTACACTCAATACAAAGGTGGGTGGTGCTACATCTGCTTGGGTTGAGTAAAGTAGTTTAAGGGGGCGGCCACTGAAATTGGGTGGTGCTTGGCGTTGTGTCCAGATTTCCATCCAGCGGTTTATTTCACCTGTGCTGTAACGCATTCTGGCAGTGTCGTAAACTCTTATTACTGTGGCTAGAACTTCATGTAGACCATATTCGGTCACTGCGCTGGTATAAACTTTAGGTGAGTACCTTAAATGGTAAAGCTCTTTGCCTATGTTGGTTACAAATTCTTTTAGCTGGGCGTCTGTAACCAAATCCCATTTGTTTATGGCGAGTACTGTAGGTTTTCCTGCTTCTAAGGCGAGATTCGCTAGCCTCATTTCGTGGTCCCCATATTCAAAAGGGTCAACAACGAGTACTGCGACATCACAGTTGAAAATGGCATCTTCTGAACGTAGTTTTGAGTAGTACTCAATATCTTCGGTTGGTTTGCGTCTTATGCCTGCGGTATCTACAAGTACAAAAGGGCGGCCAGCAAAGTTAAACTCTACATCTACAGAATCTCTAGTGGTTCCGGGGTGATCAGCAACAATTACCTTTTCGTCACCTACAATTGCATTTAAGAGACTTGATTTACCGACATTGGGTCTGCCAATGATTGCTACCCGAACGCTTGCTTCTTCGGGTACATCATCTTCTTCAGGTAATATTTCAACAATGTCATCTAATAGCTCGTAGGTACCTCTGGCATGTTCTGCTGCTGTGAATTTAGGTTCACCAAAACCAAGACCGTAAAGCTCAAACACTTCAGGATTCTCTTCATGCCTAGGGTCATCCATTTTGGTGGCTACAAGCATTATGTTTTTCTTTAAAGTTCTTAGCCAGTCAGCTACTTCGTAATCGGCTGTGCTTAAAGAATTACGACCATCTACGGTAAATAAAATAAGATCAACATCTTTTAAATTCGCTTGAATGCGATCTTTAATACGTTGCTCCCATTCATCACCTGACCATAGGCCGCCGGTGTCTAAGAGGGTGAAACTGTTACCCAAATCTGTGGTGACTTTTGCGCTTTTGACGTCTCTTGTGACACCTGAGACATCTGCAACAATGGCTTCACGTTTGCCTACAAGCCTGTTAAATAAGCTTGATTTTCCCACATTGGGTCGTCCTACTATGGCAACTTTAGCCAAGGGTATCACCTTCTTTAATCTGATAGCCGTTTGCCCAGTCATAGGCGGGCATTTTGGGTTTGTTGGGTGCTTGCACAGTTTTGAAGAGCAGGGTTTTATCTATGCTGCTGACTTCAAGACCATCTTTTGTGATAGCTGTTATTTTGCCTGCCTTTTGTGTTGCTTTGCTTGGTAAGCGTTGCATTTCATGTATTTTTAGAACCTTTCCTTGAACTAATGTCCAAGTTCCGGGCCAAGCCTTTACGCCTTGATAGCGATTATAAATTGCTTTGGCGCTAGCCTCCCAGTTAATCTTGCCATCCTCTTTTGTTAACATGGGTGCGTGGCTTGCCTTTGAGTCATCTTGTGGAATCATGGGAAGCTTAGCTTGCTCTAAGAGCTCCAAAGCCTCAAGGAGTGCTTTGCTGCCTAAATCAGATAAAGCATTAAAGACACTTAGTGATGTGTCTTCTTCTTTTAAGCTTAAACGCACTACATGTCTTACTGGACCTGTATCTAGCCCTACTTCGGTCTGCATGATGCTTATGCCTGTTTCTTTCTCTCCGTTAATAAGTGCCCATTGAATAGGAGCCGCACCCCGATATTTCGGAAGCAAGCTGCCATGAATATTAAGAAAACCATGTTTAGGAATGCTGAGAAGACTTTTCGGCAGAATTTTACCGTAGGCTGCGGTTATACAAACATCAAGCTCGAGTGCCTCGAGGTGTTCATGAAAGTCGCTATTGTTTCTGAGTTTGCTAGGTTGGGCTAGGGGGATGCCTAATTCTTTTGCGGCGGTCGCAGTTGGGGGGGATTGGTGCTTCATGCCTCTGCCGACGGGTTTATCTGCTTGGCTTACAACAAGTACTAAGGCATGGTGGCTGTTTAGCGCATGAAGGCTGGGTATAGCAAAGCTAGGAGATCCGAATAGGGCGACGCGCATCCTTGTATCGTATTATGAATAACTGATTCTTAGCGTTTTCCATAAGGGGTTACTACATAAATTAATTACGAGGCTGAATAATCGTGAAAAAAATCACATGAAAGTCACTTTTGCTATTGATTTTGTATTTTCTAAATAAGGTTTTTATATTGTGGAAGCTTACCTTTAGAGACTCGTAAGAACAAAAATACATGTATTGCTTACCATTCGTGCGACCACTGCACAAAAAAGTATCTAAATCCTACGGGAATAAAAACAAAGCAACTCTGTCGCTGGTGCAATGTTTCTTGGCACTGTAACTTAATAACGAAACCCTTTAAGTCAGGACTAACTACAACACTTAAGACTTAATCTCCCAAATAGCGAGTTTTAATTTCGGTCCACTGCTCAGTTTGTAAAATACGAAGAAGTTCACGACTAATACCTTCACGCAAAGCACTCCCTTGCCCCAAAGCGATACCATAATCTCGAGGCTCAAAGCTCTCTTCAACCAAACGAACCTTATTCCTAATTATCACAGCCAAATACTCGAGCCAAGGCGAAACATAAACCATGGCAGCTACTTTCTCATCAAGAACTGACTGAATGGCTTCTTCGACCGAAGCAACATTTTGATGACGGATACGATTTTGAGTTGTTTCTCTAGCAAGCTCGAGTAAGGGGGAATTTCTACTTAATAACCGCGCAAGCTTTATTCAGGCAGAAAATCTTGAGAATGCCTTGGAGCATGGGGTAAATAACCAAGCAGATGCTGATCTCTACGATAGAACCCTCCTTCAATACGCCCTTTAGGATCGTTTCTCTCACGAGCTTATGATTTCAAAAATAGTATTTGCTCTGCAAAGTTATGGGCTTGCCACACCTCAAGATAGCGAGTCAGTAGTCTAGCATCAACTTATAATCACTGGCTGAACTTGATTTTTAATATCCTTCAAAAAAGCTTTAGCATCACGCTGCATAGTAGCTAAGTCTTGCCTGTGCTCATTCATAAACTCGAGTCGTTCGTTTTTGGCTAACCTATCTAAAAATAGGGTGCCTTCAAGATGGTCAAATTCGTGCTGCAATATTCTGGCAAAGTGCCCTTCAGCCTCTAGACTGTGCTCATTTCCATTAGTATCTTGATACGTCATGCTTATTTCAAAAAACCGTTCAACATCTTCAGCATATAGCCCCGGTATGCTTAAACAGCCTTCAATATCTAGTGCATTGCCTGAGCTAGAGGTAATGTTTGGGTTAATAATGACATGCTCTTTCACAACGCCCCAGCGTTCCTTTTTTTCTGCTACTGTTCTAGGCGGGGTTTTATCTTCGGTATCAGCATCTTCCTTATTCATTTCTAAGGCAACAAAAATGCGCTTAGCAACGCCCACTTGAGGGCCAGCTAAACCCACCCCATTTTGCTCATACATGGTTTCAACCATGTCGTTCGCTAATTGCTTTAAAGCCTCATCAAAAGAGGCGACCGAAGAAGCTTTTTTCTTTAGTACTGGGTCCCCGAACAGGCGTACTGGTAGTATCATTATTTTCTCCATCAGGCTCATCCGGCACAATCTCTGAGTCATCAGGCTCGAGCGTTTCCAGAGCTACAAAGTCAATTTCTACAAAAACATCATTTAACGCAGTCACCCCGTCAGGCAAACGCGGAATCATTTTCATAGTATACGTACCCGCAGTCAGTTCGCCCGTAATCGGCTCTACGGTTACAAAAACTTCTTCTAAGGAATCAAGTACGGCTTTAGGACCTACAACGCTAATAGTATCTTTTTCTAAAGATAGGCGAGATAAACCCAAGGTCTCAAAATTAAGACTGTCAGTTAACTCAGAAAGATTAAGTTTTACCTCTTTTTCAGATAAACTTGCGTTGAATCTGACAATAACAGAAACCGTTGCGGGACTAACTGTCATGGTACTGTCTTTAATCGGAATGTTAGAGGCATCGGCCGGAAACAAAGTAACAACCTGCGTTCCTTCTCTTGGCAAGATATTTGCAACAACCTGTGTAACTCGCTCTAAACTCGAGCTAAAACCAAGTACATTGACTTCAGTTCTTTGCAGCGTGATTGATACCTGCTGATCTTCAGGTGCAAGCCCTAACAAGCTTGGTTGTATCGTTACTTCTTTAGTTTCAATGGTTTCTACGGTTCCTAGTGCAGTGGCAGGCGTTATGCTTGCAACAGTAATGCCTTCTGGTTGTACGACAGAAATGTCTTTTTCGTAAGTTCCAGTTGTATCACTAAAATCAATAATGGCACTAAAATTATTTTCAGTCAGGCGGTTAAGTTGGTCTTTTTGGCCTATGACCCTGACGAGTACAGATGCAGGTGCACCACGTGCAATTTGGTCAGCTTCTAAACCATCATAGATAACTGGCACTTGAAATTCACTAGACGCAATTGTGTTTTCACTCGTACTTACAAAGTACCAAAGGAAGCAAGCTAGCACTAGCGCGCCTACTTTAGCTAACCAGTTTTGACCAAAGCGCTCAATCATTTTTTAAGCACCTCATTTAAAGCTTTTAAAACATCTGCTGGGGCCACATCTGTTTTCAAGACGCCATTTTGGGCAAGACTCACTGTGCCTCTTTCTTCACTTACTACCAGAACAAGCGCGTCGGTCACTTCTGAAAGACCAAGGCCAGCTCTATGCCGAGTACCGTGTTTAACAGACCAGCCTTCATTTTTGTCAGATAACGGAAACACAGTTGCGGCAAAAATTAAGCGGTCACCCCGAATTATGACACCCCCATCATGCAAAGGGCCTTTAGAATCAAAGATGGTTTGCAATAAAGCAGCACTCACCTCGGCATTAACTGCAATGCCTGATGAACCATACTCTGTTAAAGGTGTTTTGCGCTCGAGTGCAATTAAAGCCCCTTGTCGCTGGGTTGCTAATTCTCTAACAGCTGTCATAATGCCTTGCACTGGGTCATTACCAGATACTCGAGCTACTCGGCCTCGTCCCATTCGTTCTAGGGCGGCACGTAATTCTGGTTGAAATACGATGACAGCTGCTAGAAATAAAACGGGCGCAACACGGTCAAACAGCCATTTGGTTGCTTCTAGATTGAGTTGGGTTGCTAAGAACCAGAGTATAGCTAAAGCGAGTGCGCCTCTTACAACATTCCATGCTCTTGTTCCTACTAGCAGTTTGTACATTTGGTATATAAGTGCTGCTATTATCAGAATGTCAAAAATATCTAAGAATGTAAAATTTTGCAATGCTAACAAGAGCCCCACCTAAGACTGTTTCGTTGCTGTTACAAGTACATGGGTACTGTAGGTTTCTATTTAAAAGATATCACGTGAATGGTGAGAAACGTATAGGTGTTTGCTTACATGTTTAATTGTTAACTATCGCTTTATGTAAAACTTCACAAAAAGACGTCACCACAGTAATCTGGTGACGTCTTTTTGAATGAAGTAGTCTTATGTGAAGACTTACATTTAATGTACTTATTTAACGACGATGTAAACTTGCTCCATTTTATCTGGTGTAGCTCCACCAGGGCGCATAGGGTCAATACGAGTTAGGGCATCTAAAACTTCTGTGCCTTCAACAACTTTACCAAAAACTGTATGTTTGCCATCTAGCCATGGCGTATCGATAAAAGTCATAAAGAACTGGCTTCCATTGGTGCCAGGGCCAGCGTTTGCCATGCTCAAAATCCCTTTACCTTGATGGCTTTTACCATTACTGGTTTCGTCTCCAAAGGTGTAACCGGGGCCGCCACGACCTGAGCCAGTGGGGTCACCTGTTTGTGCCATAAAGTCTTCTAAAACGCGGTGAAATACGATACCGTCGTAGTACTTATGGCGCGTTAGGAATACAAAATTATTTACGGTCATTGGTGCTTCATCTTGATAAAGATCAAGAACCATACGGCCTTTTGAACTTTCAACAACCGCCATATAGTCTTTGCCTGCCTCTAATACTTGTTCAGGCTTAGCAAATTGCGTTGTTCTCGTTTCACTTAAGGGTTCTAATAGCTTGTATCCTTCTGGTATATACGTCATAAAGCTCCTTTTTATTCCCCGGTTTTGCTCTCAATAATAGTAACAGATTCTAAGAAATCTGCTTTCGCGAAAATGCCTATCGCCGAGGTTTCTCCGACACGACCAGAAATAGCGTCATAGTCACCGAGACTAAAACGGCTTCCAACCTCAGGAATAGCACCTAAGGTTTCAATGAGATAGTCTTCCACCGTCTGAGTGTCATCACCCTCAATATCAATCTCAGCTTTAAGGTCTGATAATGGGGCATCTAAATTTACAATTGCACTTGGGTTAGGGTTACTAGGGTCAATACGCGTGAGCATATCAAGAATCTCAGCCCCTTCAATGATTTCACCAAAAACGGCGTGCCTACCGTCTAGCCAAGGCGTTTCGGCAAAGGTAATAAAAAATTGACTACCATTGGTGTTGGCGCCAGAGTTTGCCATGCTAAGCATTCCCGGCCTGCTGTGATTAAGTTCGTCATTGAACTCATCTTCAAATGAGTAGCCCGGTCCTCCACGACCTGTGCCGGTGGGGTCACCTGTTTGCGCCATAAAGTCTTCTAGAACTCTATGAAAAATAATGCCATCAAAATACTTATGCTTTGCTAAAAACACAAAATTATTAACGGTATTAGGTGCACCTTCTTCAAACAGTTCAGCAATCATAGTTCCGCGGTTGGTTTTGATGATGGCTTTATAATCAGTGTCAGGCTCGAGTACATAGTCTGCTTGTTCAAAGACTTGCAGCTGTTCATCACTTAAGCTTGCACTTATGCTAAAGCCTTCTGGTAGAGTCAGAGCTTCTTCGACTACTTCTTCTTGAGTTTCTTCAACAGCTGTTTCTTGTTCTTCAGCTTGGGCTTCGGTGCTTTCTGTATCAGCTGTTTCTTCTAGACTTGTTTCAGTTTCGGTATTTTCTTGGGCAGTTGCTAAGCTTGAGCTAGTACTTATGGTGTTTGGTCTTGATATCCATATGCCAAGTACTACCAACACAACAATGAGTCCTGCGATGGGTCCTACTTTTTTCATATTATTTTCTCCTGTTAAAGCAAAAGCGTTGCTTTTTCAAGAGTCAATGGTACGGGCTTAGTCGAATTTGTTGTGTTGCTTATGTTATAGACAAGGTGGTTGCAAGGATGCTGAAAATGCGTCACCTTTTTGCGCACCACAAATTAATAACAAACCTAACTAATCGTGAAAAAAATTACTTAATAGTAATTTACCTTCAGCTGAAACATGTTTTAGTGTTATACCAATCGTATTCCTCTAGCTAATTGAGTTAGACCCCCTTCACTTAAGCTAGAGAAATGTTGACCTTTCGTAAAAGCATTTTTCTCGCAGCACTATTACTCCTGAGCGCCTGTGTTCCGCCTGTGTTTAGACAAGCTTACCCTATAAGCTCAGTAAGCTTGCCAGAAGACGAAGCAGCCCATGAAGCACCTATTGAATGGTGGTACTGGACCGGGCATTTTGAAGATCAAGAAGGCACCGAGTACGGCTTTGAACTCACCTTCTTTAAAGCTTATGCACCACCAAACTTGAACCTATTAGGCTTACCCGCATGGTGGTTTTTAGAAAAAGGGAATATTGCCCATTTTGCAATAACAGATATCACTAAGCAAACTTTTGAAATGTCCGAAAGAACTAATTTCGCAAATTATAAAGGCGGAGCATCTTATGAAGATTTAGATGTCTTTGTAGGTGACTGGACAGCCAAGCGAATAGGGGAGGGCAAGCACCAAATCAAAGCCAATGTAGGTAACAAAAAACTCGAGCTTGTCTTAAGCAGTGAAAAGCCCGTTGCATTGCACGGAAACCCGCCAGGTATTCAGTCTATGGGTCCTGGGGGAACGAGTTACTACTTGTCATATACTCGCATGAGCGCAGAGGGAACCCTAGTTGACTGCGAAGAAAGCAGCTGCACCGAGAAAGCAGTATCCGGCCAAGCTTGGCATGATCACCAGTGGGGTGACTTTGATTTAAGTAGCTATGCGGGCTGGGATTGGTTCAGCTTGCAATTTGAAGATAATACAGAGCTAATGCTTTATTTAATTCGTGAACCAAGTGGTAGATACAGCGCTAGAGCAGGTAGTTTTGTAACCGAAAATGGGCGCGTCATAGATGTTTTTGCGGAAGATTTTAGCCTGATAGAAACAGGAGAGACTTGGGAAAGTATTGAAACAGGCGCTATATACCCAGTGCAGTGGGATATAAACCTACCCAGCCAAAACATAAACATAAGAGTTACGCCGGTCATGCTAGAGCAAGAAATGAATACCAGAGGGACCACAGGAATTGTCTATTGGGAGGGTGCTATTGAAATAACAGGCAGTCATGCAGGCAAAGGCTATGTTGAATTAACCAATTATGACTTGTACCCGTACGGACAAACAGATGAGAACACGCCTCTAAAGCCTTTAGGTGGACCGCTAGGGCAATAAGCTTAAGATAGAAAAGTTTACAATAAGTCCGCTTCGTGGCTGTAGAGATGATTCTTTTGGTTTAAGTCTATTTAGAGCATTTCTACTTTTTATTAGAACAGGCCCAAAAGTAAAAATGCTTGGCTCATACTAAACTAACTCCCCAAAGCTGTGTCGATTACGTCGGCAAGGTCGGAATTATAAAGCAGTGCGACATTTATAATTCAGTTTAGTCTTATTAAGAAAGTGTGAAAAAGAATAAAAGTCGGATAGGTTTTGGAACGGAAATTAGTAGTAAGCATAAATGCTGATCAATTATTAAGCGTGCCACATAAAATATTCAAGCAATAATAATCGTGAATCTATTCACATGCCATGTAGTTTACCAGCTTTTTAGTATCAATCCTGCTGTATACTCAATTCATTTGCATTAAAACCAAAAAAAGGACGTAAATTACCAAAAAACAGCCATAAGAAGGTAGACTACTTACCGTGCAGTTACACTCATTAACCCTACACGGCTTTAAAAGTTTTGGCGACAAAATATCCATTGAATTTTCAAAAGGCGTAACAGGCATAGTCGGTCCAAATGGCTCAGGGAAATCAAACATCCTAGATGGCTTAAAATGGACAACCGGTGGCGGGCGCGCAAGCCAATACCGAGCAGGAGACAAAACAGACTTAATATTTCATGGAGCAGACGGTAAACGAAGCGTAAGTCACGCAGAAGTCGAACTTGAGCTTATCAAAGGCAAAGAACGCATTAAAGTAACAAGAAATCTATTTAGAGATGGCACGACTACTTTAAAACTAAACGGCAAAAACGCAAAACTCCAGGAAGTTGAAGAAAAACTAGCAGGTACAGGCCTTGGTAGGGGAGGGCTAGCCATAGTCGGGCAAGGAGAAGTAGGGCAGGTTCTAACCGCTGACCCTGAAAAACTCCTAAACTACGTGGCAGAAGCGGCCGATGTATCACGCTTAAGTAATAGGCGAGAGCAAACCCAAAACCGTTTAGAAGCAGCAGCAACTAACCTACAACGCCTTGACGACATCATGCAAGAACTCGAGTTTTTTGTGGAACAACTCAGAGAAGAAGCTGAACTTGCTCAAAAGCATGAAGCATTAACGAAAGAGTCTTTAAGATTACGTTTTACAATCAGCCTACAACGTGAGCAAGGGCTAAGAGAAGACGTTAAAAACCTAAAACAACAAGATGAAAAACTGAGCCACGACTTAGAGAAGCTAAGGGCGCAACGCGTCAAGCTACAAGCAAATTGGCAAGAAACCCGTAACAAAGCCAGTAAACTAGAACTCATCTACCGAGAAGCCCTCACAAAAGCTGAAGCTCAAAAAGCAGATGTGCGTATAGCCGAAGAACGCCTGGACGCTCTAAAACAACAACTAATAGCACTCGAAAGAGAACATGCTAGCCTGCAATCTGAAATAAGCTTTATAGAACTATCACACGCACCTGAAAAACCAGAAGAAAATAGTGCAGATCTCGAAAACAGCAAACAAACACTCGAGCTTAAGATTAATGAATTACAAAATAACCTTAAGCTACTAGAGCAAACACGCTTAAGCCAAGAACAAGACCTAAAAACATTGCGCTCTAAACTTGGTGAAGAAAATAGGGCGAGTGCGAGTTATCAGAGTTCCTTACAAAGACTAAAGCAGCAAGAACTCACACTGACGCAGCGGTTAGAACAAATTAAAGAAAACACCAACCAAAATGAAACGGATCTTGAAGCTAGCGTCAAACAGTTAGAAAGCCAAACAAACCTTGAAGCTGAAACCCTAGAGGCGTTAAAAGAAACGCTAAGTAACGCACTTCAAGAGCAAGCCAAACGATTTGCAGAAGCACAGGCGCTCCAAAGAGAAGCAGAGCAAAGTCGAAATGCTTTTGAAGCTAGACGTGGCTACGCCACAGGGCCAAAATTAGCGTTGAATTCTGGTATAGACGGCATTGTAGGTAGTGTTGCTGATATTTTAAGTGTAGCGCCTAAATATCGCCAAGCTGTCGCCGCGGCTCTAGGCAGAAGAAGTGAATACGTTATAACTAACAATGCTCAAACAGCACAAACCGTTATTGACTACGTAAAACAAAAAGGTGGCTGGGTCACAGTACTACCCCTAGACCTTGTTAAAGGACAGGAAATTAGATTAAGCAATACTGTTGCATCAGCTAAAGGTGTCATTGGTCTAGCTACTCAAGTGGTAAATGTAGAAGAACGCTATAAATCCTTAATGTATCAACTGCTCGGTAGCAGCTGTCTAATAGAAAATATGCAAGACGCAGTAAATTTAGCAAAGCAAGAAAAGCACCGACCTAGACTTGTTAGCTTAGACGGCAACCTAATGGAAAGCTACGGCGCAATGTCAGGCGGACAAAGCAAAACAAATGTATCAGTACTAGGCGCTGCTAAAGACTTAGAAGATTTAGAAGAACAAGCAGAACAAGCAGCAGAACAAGCAGCAGAACAAAAAGAAATCGTAAACGATTTACAAACAAATGCCAGAAATGCCCAAGAGCAACTAAAAGCAAAACAAATCGAGCTTCAAAGTAATTTACAAACCCTAAGAAAGAAGCAAGAGCAAAGCAGCATAAATAGCTCACTAAAACTAGAACTCGAGCAGCAACTCAGTACGGTTCAAACTGAACTGAAAAATTTAAGTTCACCAGAGGCAAGTGAAACACAAGCTCAGGTATCAGAGCTAGAAGAACTCGCCTTAAACACTCAGGCAAAGTTAAAAGAAAAACAAGTCGTACTAACTGAGCAGCAAAATCAACAAAGAAATACTCAAGAAAGCATAAGATTAAGTCAAGAAAGACAAAAACTCTACCAACAAAACCTACTTGCCTACCAGCAAAACCAAGACCGACTTAACAGCCTAAAACCAAAACTCGAGCTTTTAAAAGAAAACCAAAGCAGCTTAAAAGAAGCTTTAATTACAGCAAACCTTAATTTAGATCAAGCCAAAGAACGCCTACCAAAAAACCTCCATGAACACCAAAACAATTACGCTAATGCCCTAACTGAATCACAAGAATTAGAGCAATCCTTAAGTAATTTAAGTGAAACACAAGCAGAAACCGCAGCAGAATTAGAAAAAGCCAAAATCAGCCTAGCAAGAAGAGAAGCCGCTCTCGAAATAGCCATAGAAGAACACAAAGCCTTCCCGCAAGGCATAGAGATACTAGAATTAAGCACTCGAGCTTGCCGAGATCGCCTAAATACCGTAACGCAAGAACTCGAGTCTATTGGACCCGTGAACCATCGTGCAGCGCATGATCTTAAGCTCCAAAAAGACCGTTACGAAGACCTACAAATACAAACAGTGCAGGCGACCTTAGCTGTTACTGAACTAGAAGCCATCCTTAGTAAGATTGATACTGAGGTGAACAGTAAACTAAGAAAAGCTGTAGCGCAACTAAAAATTCATTTTGCAAATTACGTAAGAGAATTGTTCGGACAAGATGCCAAAGCTAATGTTATAATGCATGAAAATGATGACCGCCCGACCGGCCTTAGCATCATTTTGCAGCCCCCAGGTAAACAAACGCAATCCTTAAACTTACTGTCAGTAGGGGAGAGAACCATGGGCGCTATGGCTTTCTTATTCTCACTCTTACAAGGCCAAGAAGGGCAACGCCTACCCATAGCTATTCTAGATGAAGTAGATGCGCCCTTAGATGAAGCCAACATAAGGCGCTACTGCACCTTCTTAGAGTACCTCGCTAAAGAAGGAACTCAATTTGTACTCATCACCCATCAAAAAGCCACGTTCGAAGTAGCAGATGTCTTGTGGGGCATCACTTCAGAAAAAGGCGTAAGTCGCGTATTTAGCATAAGTAAAAGAGATGTAGAAGCAGCCTAAATCAGTTAATTTAACTGTGAAAATTCGCTACAAGAACATTCTGTAAAGGTTTAGGTCACCAAAAAACTATAAAAGCGCTATACTTAAGCGTTGTGCTAAAAAACAGAAGAGCTACCTTTGATTACGAAATACTAGAAACCTACACAGCAGGGCTTGTCTTAACAGGCAGTGAAATAAAGTCACTAAGAGACGGACAAGGCTCAATCGCAGAAGCATACGCCCGAATGAAACAAGGCGAAATCTGGCTAGAGAGTGCCAATATCCCCATTTACAAACAAGCCAGCTACAACAACCACGAGCCCCTAAGAAGCCGAAAACTCCTCCTCAACAAAAGAGAAGTAGAAGAATTAGCAAAAGGACTCGAGCGTAAAGGCTTAACCGTTGTACCCATGACCCTCTTTTTTGATAAAGGTTGGGCGAAACTCAAAATAGGCTTAGGACGCGGTAAAAAACTACATGACAAAAGAGCATCACAAGCTCAAAAAGATGCAAAACGCCAAATGGATCGAGCGTTAAAGGATTACTCCTAAGTGACCCCAGATAAGATTACGGCCCACAGTGAAAGCTGGTATAACGAAGCTCGAGCTTTTTTGCATAAAGACCTTAAGAAAGAATTTGTTGAGCTTGAAAAGCAAATAAAAAAAGATTTAAACCTTGCTTACGAAGAGCGCTTAAAAACTAGCACATGGTTTCAAACTCTAAAGCTAAAACAAAACATGCGCAAAGAATTACAAACGCTAAAAAAAGAAGCCTTAAAACAACTCTTTAAGCGTGAACAGCTACCCGAAGTATCCGCCGAAACCCTATGGTGAGTCTTAGGAAGAATCCTTATGGACATAAACCTAATTAACCAAAACCTAAACAAGCTACTCCTAACACTTATCTGCCTACTTGCAAGCCTAAGCCAAGCTCAAACCGTAGACCTAAACGGCATACCCTTAAGCAGCGGAAGATCAGACTTAGTACAAGGCTACACCTATGTACTCGCCAGCGAACTCGCCCAAGTAATGGGGGCACAAATCATAATTGAAGCAGGCATAAGCTTTATATTGCAAGGACAAGTCCTAGAGTACGACATTGTCTACGACTCGAGTTCAGCCATACAAGCCACAGGATCACTACGTGTCAACGGTTCAATAAAAGCAAGCACCGCAGCGTTAAGCGTAACCGAAGGCATCTATGTACCCTTAAGAAGCTTTGTCGAAACCCTAGCAGGCAGCATAGCCTACTTAGCTGACAACAACAGCATAGTAGCCATAACCCCAAAAGCAAACATAACGAACCTAAACCTAACTCGCTACCCAACCTACGACCGAATAAGTTTAGATTTAAGCCAGCCTGTGGCCTACCAGCAAAGTTATAACGCAATTAGCAACAGCTTAATAATAGACTTTCCGTTCGCGCAACTGAACGAAACTTGGGTTGCAAATGCAGGCCTTATAAACAACGCAATACTCAGACCGAGCATCACTCCAACCTTAGAGCTGAACCTAGCAGAAGCAACAGCCTACGACTTATTCACCATTCCAAAAGACTTAGGCTACACCCTCGTTATAGATGTATTTGCCCAAGAAAACAGCCAAACCAAAGCCAACCTAAAACTCTTACACGACAACTCAAGCGAAGCTTTTGTAGAAGCGCTAAGCCAAGACTTAAAAAACCTATTCGAAGTCACAAAACAAAGCATACATACACCCATTGCACCCAGCAAAACAAGCCTAACGCTACTCATACGCGCCATACCAAGCGAACCAAGCTTTCGCATTTACTACCCAGAAGAACCCAACCCACTCTTTCAAGCAAACCCCACAGAAAACCTAAACCAAAGCCAACTCGAGTCCATGATTTCAGTATTCGCCAGACAGCTCAGCCTATACTCAGGCTTAAACACTCGAGTGCTTAGTGCAGCTCCTCTAAATTACGTTAATTTAACTGATATTTACTTTATTGTTGAAGTCAACCCTAACTTCTTGCAAGATAATCTTTTTGTATCTGCATTTAGCCGAAGTGTTTCAGAACTCATGAGTCGCCAATGACTGGGTTGAGTAGAAACACAGTTCTAAAAGCAATCTTTACACCCCAAGTCCTACTATCTTTTCTACTCTGCATCGTACTAGCTTTTCGCTACTTCAGGCCACAACCCGTTAGCCCTCAGACCGGCATAACTACAGTGATTCCGGCAGATGCTAAGCTAGAACTTGTTAGCAATGATTACGAACTTGTTTTGTACAACAGCAACCAACTTCAACAGGCAAAGTTCGTAACCCTCACAAGTGAAGATAAACCAAACGCAAAAATAACTCGCCTTATAGAAGCACTCAAAAATGAATACTTAAGCCTGTGGCCAGCAAGCCTTGAACTAAAGTCTGTATTTGAAGTTAGTTCAGATGGCAACAGTCAAATTGTACTCGACTTTTATTACGGAAATAACAGCACAATCTCAGTAAATGATGAATGGCGACTTTTAAAAAGTTTAACAGGTACTCTAAATCGAGCAGGGTACCCAGACATTAAAATACTCATAAATCAAAAAGAGTCAGAAGTCTTTATAAATTTCATAAAGCTAGATTAAACTCAAAGAATCATAGTTTCATGTTCAAAAATAAATTAATCCTAAAATAAAAGTTGTAACAAATGAGTAATAGTTCTTTGGCATACTAATACTCATCTCGTTTTATCGAGAAATCCAATTAACTGATAAGAGTCAAAAGGATAGGCGTAGCAATGCTTTGCCATATTCTACTTATATTTATATCAGTCTTTTGATTTGAGGTTGCACTATGAAAAAAACAATCTTCTTATTGCCCCTATTGATATTTTTTACCGCATGCTCTATGAATGCGATTCCAGATTCGGCAGATTCACCTTTGGGTGACACTCCTCCTGACTTTGTACTGGCAGATTTAACGCTAACAAGTGGTGGTGAGCTTAGTAGTCAAGGTATTCCGTTTGATGAAAGTGGTAATGCTGTTGTAACGAGCTTGGTGGTTAGTGTTTATGATGATAGCGATACGCTAGTAACGTTTGATGATGACTTTCGTATAGATGCATCTGGCTCGAATGACGTGATTGAATTTGCACTGGGTGAAAACGCAGCAGTTACATTAGTTATAGGGGAAAGCTATACCTTTAAGGCCAAAGCATTTGACAGTGATGGTGTTTGGATGGGGTACGACGAAGTGATTAGAACTGTAGAAGCTGAAGGTAATATAGTTACTTTTGAGTTGAAAACACTTATTGAGAGTGTCAATATTTCAATCTCTACACCTATGGGTTTCGTTAAATTAGGTCAAAGCATAGACTTCTTTACTATCGTAAAAAGCCCAGGTGGTTACGACGTGCCGATACAAGATTTTAGTATGAGTGCAAGCGTGGCTGCAATCGATGGAGAAATCACTACGCAAACCAAACGAGGGTTGCGGATAAAGACAGCTGACACCGTTTCAGATGAAAGCTTTGACCTTTCAGTCACAGCAACAGGTTGGAAAATTGTAGATGGTGAAGCGGTTGAAAACACGGATGTAACTGCACTATTTTCTAAACCCTTTCTTAGCTCAAATAGTTTTTCGTTTGATACAACCCGACCAAGCTTATCTGTAAATACCTCAGGTACTTTTTATGCCTCCATGACCTATAGTTTTACAGGGACTTCAAGTGATGATATTGGAATTGCGAAACTTCAAGTTTATGATGGTGTGGACCTGATTGGTTCTAGTCATTCAGATGATTTTGATGCTAAAGAAGTAGCCCAAGTCAGTTTTTCAGGGGATGAATGGTCAATGCCTTGGAAGCCTAAAGTGGCCGGAAATAATGAGTTAACAGTTTTTTCGATAGACACCTCAGGTAACCAAACTGTAATAACGGCTACACTATTAGTTGAAAATGATACTTTTGCCCCTAAAGCAACAATTAACGCTTCCAAATATTCATATGTTGGGCCTATGACTGGAATTGCTAGCGATGCTCAAACTGGCGTTGCTAGAGTTGATATCTATGCCCAAAGGGGTTCTAGCCCTCCGGCTTTATATAGTAGTACTGTTGGTGGTGGAATTGTAAGCCTAAGTTTTAATCGTGATACCGGTGCATGGTCAAGTCCTATTGATATTAATAAAGTAAGGCGATTGATTCCAAATGCTGAGTTCGCTACCATGAAACTTGTTGTAACTGATAGAGTGGGAAATATTAAAGAAACAACTACATTTTGGTGTTACTGCTGATAGAACAATAGCGGTTTAGTAGAGAACCGATTTATGGTAATACCCTTTCCGTTTAGTTCCTTAAAGAACTAAACGCGGTCTTGGACCGTT
>CAYGTA010000033.1:0-19231 GCA_964352605.1 uncultured bacterium
TGCTTAAGGGCTACGAATACTTAAAACTCGTAGCCCTTAAGAAAAAAAAGTGTAAAACCTTTAAGGAAGCTCGAGTGTTTTGCTGGCTCTGTCTACACTAAAGGTATAAGTGCCTGAAAAAACAGTGGCTTCTGCGGTTCCTAAAATATCACCTGGAATTAGTGCTAAGCGACTTAAAGGAATATCCACGCTTAAGGTTTTGACCTCATTGGGTTCAAAATAAGCTTTTGTAAAGCCAACAAGTTTGCGTTCTGGTGTCATAATACCAACAGCTGGATAAGTGACGAAAACTTGTACCACATGATGACCTGCAATGCTACTGGCATTTTCTACATCAATGCTTGCGGTAATGCTGTCATTATTTAAGCTTAAACTAAGATTGCGTTGGTTAAATTTGCTGTAACTACGCCCAAAGCCAAATTCGTAGAGTGGGTCATACGGTGTGCCAGCAAGACCATCATACGTAATAGGTAATTGACCTACATGCCTAGGCCAGCTAAAAGGTAGCTTGCCACTGGGGTTATAATTGCCAAATAAAACATCACTAAGCGCTGTACCTGTTTCACTACCAGGCAAGTAAGCCATAATCAGTGCATCTAAATCCAACCAAATATCTTCAGGAAGCATTAAAGGGCGACCTGCCAGTAAAACAACGACTAGTGGTGTTTCTGTTTCAAGTATGGTGCGCATAAGCTGAACCTGCTCATCTGGCAGTGTTAAGGCATTATCATCCCCTTCGCCTTCAGCGTACGGTGTTTCACCAAGCACCACCACAGCAACATCAGCGTCATTGGCTTTTTCTAGCACAGTAGCTGTATTGCCGTATTGCGATGTATAGGTAATGCTGGTGCCTTCAGGTGCAGCTTGCTCAAAAGCATCAATAAAACTTAAACCCGGCGGAACATCTTGACTATCCCCCATACCCTGCCAACCAATGGTCCAACCGCCCATTTGATTCGCAATGCTATCAGCACTCGAGCCTGTTACAAAAATGCTTTGTGTGTCTTGTGTGAAGGGTAACACCTTGGCATTTTCAAGTAGGGTTATAGATTCTAGTGCGGCTTGCTTAGCTAAACTGCGTTCTTCTTCAATCACAATGTCATTGGCGGCAGCAGCATCTGTAAAAGGCGTTTCAAAAAGACCTAAGTCAAACTTCATGCTTAGTATTTTGCTTACAGCTTCATCAATTCGCGCCTCAGCTACCGTGCCTTCTTCTACTAAGCTTATTAAGGTAGTTGTAAACGTATCTGCATCATGCGGCACCATATACATATCAATGCCTGCATTTATGCTCATAGCGACAGCTTCTTTAAAATCTTTAGCTGTTTTATGCACAGTAACCAGCTTAAGTATGTCTTCCCAATCAGAAATAATTAGACCGTTAAAGCCAAGTTCATTGCGAGCAAGCTCTTGAATCATGTAAGAAGATGCATGTACCGGCACGCCATTAATAGAGCCACTATTGACCATTAAGCCCAAAGCACCAGCATCAATACCTGCCTGAAAACTAGGAAAATGAACACTACGTAAAGAACGAAAATCAATAAAGGCAGGGCTACGATCAAAACCAACCAACGGCTGACCATAAGCACCAAAGTGCTTCACCGTTGCAGCCACCTCACCAGATGACTGAAAGCCAGTAACGCTAGCTGCTACTAACTCGCTCGTCAACAGAGAATCTTCACCAAAGGATTCATAAAAACGACCCCAACGCGGGTCACGCGCAACATCTGCAACAGGGGCAAAGGTCCAGTGATTGCCTACCGCACGAACATCCTTAGCAACTCGAGCGCTTATAGCTTCTACTAAATCAGGGTTCCATGTGGCAGCTAAACCAATATTGTGTGGGTAGATGCTTGCACCAAGTACATTGTTATGACCATGTACAGCGTCAATACCATAAATCATGGGGATGCCCAAACGAGAGTAGTTAAGGGCAGCTTCTTGCAGTTGATTGGTCATTTCAGCCCATGCTTGAGGGGTATTTGGGATAGGGGCAGCACCGCCACCAGATAAAATAGAGCCCACTTGATTCTTTTCAAAAACAATTTTGAGCCAATCTTCATTCAAAGGTCCCCTATCCCACGGCCCGCTACCCATAATGCGCGCCACATCAATTTGTGTCATTTGACCCACCTTTTCAGCTAAGGTCATTTGCGCTAACAAGTCAGCCACTCGAGCTTCGGTAGGTTGCGTGGCATCTTTGTAAAGACTGCTGCTAGTATCTTGCGCAAAGCCAAACAATAAAGCACAGAGGGTGACAGAAAAAATAAATAAATATAAGTATGACTTTTTCAAGGTTTCTCCTTTAAACTTTAGCGTCATAGTTACTTAGCTCGAGTGTTTGCTTTTACGAGCTGTTGGTACCATTTTGCACTGTCTTTAAGCGTGCGTTTTTGGCTTTCAAAATCTACATGTACAATGCCAAAACGTTTGTCATAGCCAAAGGCCCATTCGAAGTTATCCATCAGGCTCCATGCGAAGTAGCCTTGTACGTTTGCGCCTTTGTTTATAGCGTTGAGTGTGGCTTCTAGGTGGCGCTGGTAGTAAGAAACGCGGTCTTTATCTTTGATTTCGCCATTTTGTATTTGGTCATCATAAGCAGCCCCATTTTCGGTTACAAAGAGAGGGACTTTGTAGTCTTTATCTAAGCGTTCTAGCATGTCACTTAGACCTTGAGCGTAGACTTCCCAACCCATAGCGGTTTTTTCGGCTTTA
Organism: uncultured bacterium; assembly: GCA_964352605.1. Lineage (GTDB taxonomy): Bacteria > Deinococcota > Deinococci > Deinococcales > Trueperaceae > JAHEBB01. The sequence goes on from CAYGTA010000033.1 coordinate 2,719, forward strand.
GGATGATCTACCCAATCCATATGAGGCCATGTGCTGCTTTCTTTGTGTTTAACAAAGGTGGGGGTGTAGTAGTTTTCACCTAGAAAATCAATGGGTGCTGAGATTATTTCTAAGTCACCCTTTTGTATTTCTGGTAGGTAGTCAGCAAGATTATCCCTTAAGGCTTTGGGGTACTCAGCTTTGAATAGCGGTTCGGTGTAAAGCTGATTATTAAAGGTATCAAAGTTTTTAGCTGCTGTTTGATCTAAGTCCGAATCAGGGTCTTCTGGGTAGACTTGAGCTAGGTTTAAAACAATGCCATGTTGGGCTTTAGGGGCATTTTCTCTCAATATAGGCATGGCTAAACCATGCGCTAACAGTAAATGATGAACTGCAGTTAAATACTTGTTTAAGTTTCTGTCGTTATGTCCTGGGGCATGGTGACCATCAAAATAACCAAGAAAGGCGCTACACCAAGGTTCATTTAAAGTTGCGTAAGAGATCACTCTATCGCCTAGCTTTTTGCTCACGGCATCTGCGTAGTCTGCAAAAGCGTAAGCTGTATCTCGGTTTAACCAGCCACCTTTATCTTCTAAAATTTGCGGTAAATCCCAGTGATAAAGCGTGCAATAAGGCTCGAGTCCACGTTCTAAGATGCCGTCGACAAGTTTGTCATAGAAATCGAGACCTTTAGTATTAACTTCACCGCGACCTTCAGGTATAACCCTTGGCCACGCCACACTAAAACGGTAAGCGCTTACGCCTAAATCTTTAATTAAATCAAGATCAGTCTCCCATAAGTAGTAGTGATCGCAGGCAACATCGCCATTGTGCCCTTCAAAAACTTTGTTTGGGGTGCGGCAAAAAGTATCCCAGATAGAAAAGCTACGTCCATCTTTATCATGAGCACCTTCTATTTGAAAAGATGAGGTTGCAACACCCCACGTAAACTGAGTAGGAAAAGATAACGGTTTAGTCATTATGGTACCTCCAAAAAAGCTAGCTATTAGCTAGATCAAACGCTAGCTATTGATTTGACGAATCTTGCTTATGAGCCATTCAAAAGAAGTAACAGGACCGAGCGTTCAGGTAGCAGCAAAAGCCCAGCATTTAAAGGAAGAATAATCTCTTGAGCCAAGTGCGTTTCATCTAATAAAAATGCCTCTGCGTTTTCGAACGTAAAACCATCTACTAACGTTAAGCTAGCGTTTACAGCCTCATTATGTAAATTGGTAACAATAAGACTCAGTTTGCCTTCACGATTTTTAGATGCATAGATAGAAATCAAAGCATCACTCGAGCTGCTTTTTAGAATACTCTGGTTGAGGTGTTGGTAGAGTTGGTAGACGTAGTAGCTAGGGCGTACTTCGTTTTGCCCTAGCAGGCCTAAGCCGCCCCTTTGAGGGTTTGTTTGTAAATCAAAGTAATTGACAATGCTGACACCGTCATAAATGAGTTTGCCGAGCACATCTGCCCACCAAACTGCACTTAAAAGTGAATCAGGGCTGCTTTCTGTGAAAGCTGCACTGTTCCAGTGAGAGTTAACTTCGCTAACAGCAACAGGTAAATCCTGCCCTGTTAGTGTTTTAATGCGCTCCTTTAAGCTAGGAATGAGCTCATCCCATGTTTGTGCGTCAGCACGTAAAGCGTCAGGGTTGGCACTAGATTCTTCAAATGAACTAGGAAAAGGATAACGGTGAATGGCAACAATAGAGAGCAAATCACCGTTAGCGCTTAAAAAGTCATCTAGCCATTTCTTGCCCTTAAGATCAGTAGGTTCAACGCCAACAGCTGCATTCCACTGAGAAATATCAGGCCCAATAAGCTTAATGCTAGGGTCATACTCGAGCATGGCTGTAGCTATGGCGCGCCAGTCTTTATTAAACGCTGCAACTGTGTAATTATCGAACAAATTTGGTTCATTGCCAATGTGCCAGTAGCTGACTTCTAAGCCTTTTTCTTTGACGAGTTCCATAAGTTCTATAGCTTGTTGAGGGCTTCCGCCTTCAAGTCTTACTTGCATACTTAAGTCAGTATTCATGAGATCCAGGGTGCTTTTGAGAATATCTAAATGAAAGCCTTTAATGTCATTGGTATCTCCCCAACGCCCACCAGGGAAGCGCAACAGATTTAGCTGAGCATCTTGCGCTTGGGGTAAAAGTGCTAAAGGAACCGTACTAAGAGGACCAAAATTAGCACCGTAAACATGAGGATTAACGCTACCGACAACGGTATCTTCAACTGTAAGTAAAACCTGAGCTAAAGAAAAGCTCGAGTTTAGTTTGAGTATGACTAGAAGTAGGCAAATTACTGTGGTTTTGAAAGTCATTATCTATCAACGCCGGTTAAGACAATGCCTCGCATGAAGATGCGTTGAGCAAAAATAAAAATAAGTACGGGTATAACGAGTGTCATGAGTGAGGTGGCTTGTATGAGTTGGGGTTGCGTTGCAAAAAGGGCGTTGAATTTTTGGATGCCTACCGCTATGGGTAAGAGTTCGTCTTTGCCGATTAAATAGATTAAGGGCATAAAGTAGTCATTCCAAGCGAAGACTAAGTGAAATAGGGCAATGGTTACGATGCCGGGCCAAAGTTGAGGGAGCAATATTTGTATGAGTACCTGAAAGGGATTTGCACCGTCAATCATGGCTGCTTCGTCTAGTTCTTTAGGAATGGTCATGAAGAACTGGCGTAATAAAAAGACGTTATAGGCGTTTGAGAAGAAGTGGGGCACAATGAGCGGAAGCCATGTTCCTGTCCAGCCAATTGCGGAAAAGAGTGCAAAGGTAGGTACAAGTGTGACTTGTCCGGGCAAAACGATGGTGCCTATAAGCACAGCAAAGACAGCACCTTTTGCTGGAATGGGAAAGCGTGCAAAGCCGTAAGCAACCAAAACGCAAGATACAACCGTACCAATTATGCCTAGTGCGGCAATGGCAAAGGTGTTAAACAGTAGCCTAGGAAAGTTAACGCCAACCCAAGCTTCTTGAAAGTTGCCCCATTGCGGGTCTAGTTTGGTGACGGGTTCTAAAGAGCGCCAACGCAGATCTAAGGTAAAGGGCCCTGCTGCTAGGTTCTCGGGGTCAACAAAATCACTGCTTTGACGCCCCTTTTGGACCAAAGCATATTCTTTTAAGCCGTTTTCGGTGGGTACTTTGACTAAAGGAAAGTTTTCTGAACTTGTTTCTCCTTCAGCTTGGTACTCAAAGAATTGCTCACTGCTGGGCCATATGCTTCCTCTTGCACTTGTAGAGATTTGTTCTTTGCTTTTTATAGAGGTGATGCTCATGTAGCCAAAGGGCGCTAAAAAGGCTACTAAGATGAGGGTTGTGAACATGGTTATTAAGCCAGCTGATATCATGCCGCGTAAGCCACGGCCATAGCTCGGGCTTGAGATAACATGTTTGTTTGCTTTTAAGCGTTTTGCGCTTGCCATTAATTATCACCTGCTGCGTAGTAAACCCAGAATCGTGATGTCCAAAATACAAAGCCTGTCAGGATGAGCGCCACAATAAAGAGCAGCCAAGCTAGGGTTGCGCCGTAGCCAAGGTCGTTAAAGGTAAAGGTGGTTCGGTAAAAGTGAATATTATAAAAAAGGGTTGCATTACCAGGGTCGCCACGACCATTTTTCAAGATGTAAGGAATATCGAAGTATTTAAATAAACCGACTAAGCTTAAAATGAGGTTATAAAAAATGACAGGCGAGATCATGGGAACAGTAATGCGCCAGAATTTGGAAAAGCCATTTGCTCCGTCTATTTCAGCAGCTTCGTAAAGTTCAGGTGGTACGCCTTGCATGCCTGCTAGCTTAATTAGCATGGCGTTACCAATGCCCCAAAGGCCAATGATAATAAGTGAAGGGTAAATCCAGAAGGTGCTGTTAAGCCAGTCTGGGCCGGCAATACCAAAGATAGCTAAAAAGCGGTTGAGCCAGCCTGTTTGGGCGTTAAGAAAACCTGCCCAAATATAAACAAAAGACACTGCGGGTACCATAAAAGGAACATAAAAGGCAGTTATAAAGAAGCGTTTAAACCATAAGTTTTTAAGGTTTAAAAGGGCTGCTAAAGCTAAGGGTAAAATAACAGATAAGGGTAGGGCTAGCGCCATAAACTTTAGAGTGGCAATGCTTGAAGTAATAAGGTCAGGGTCATTAAAAAGGCGTTTCCAGTTGCCTAGACCAATAAAGCTTGATTCACTTGGGTTGGTAATATCAAATTCCATAAATGAAAAGATTAAAGAGGCAATAATGGGTATAAGGGTAAAAGCTAAAAAGCCAATTATCCAAGGTAGTAAAAAGAGAAGCCCCCAGCGGCGTTGAACTTGTTCAAAAGAAGCTTTTTGTTTCATAAAAGTCTCATAAAATAAAAATGAGGAGCCTAAAAGGCTCCTCAGGAAAGGGTTTATCTGGCGGAATCGAAGATGAGTTGTAATTCGGCTTGAAGAACATCTAGCTCAGCTTGAACATCAATGTTAGCGTCCGTTTTGTATAAGTTTTGAAAAGCTTGTAAACGGCTAAAAGCTTGGTTGTAACTAGGCATATAGCCTTCGTGACTAGGGTTGTCAGGGTGATCTAAACCAGCTAAGGCAACATCCCAGTTAACAGCTTGAGGGAATTTTTCATCTAGGCCAGCAATAAAGCCCGGTGTTTGTTCTGCAATAGATGGAAATGCACCGTAGACTTGAAGTAGGTCAGGTGCGCCTTCTGTAAGCATGTACCAAAGTACTTTGAAAGCGGCATCAGGATTTTGTGAACCCTCTAAAATACGAAAGGTGTCAGCGTGAAGTTTAGAAGGCTGAGTACCGTTAGGCGCTACAGGCGGTACGGCTGCACCCCAGTTAACATCGCCAGCGCAGCACTGGTACCAAAGCTGAACCCAGTTCATAGCAACACGATTAACAGAAAAGCCGTTACCGTTAGCTAGTAAATCACTGTTGTTATAAGTGTTATTCGGTATGAAGTGATCGCTATGCATACCTTCGAAGTACCACTGAATGGCGTTGCGCCAGTTATCAGAAATAACTGCGTTACCGTCAGCGTCAACCATGCTGTCAGCACCAAATAAAACTGCTTCTGCACGAATATCGCCAGCCCACTGGGCATTAAACCCGAACTGCACAATATTATCAGCGTCAAATTCTGCCTCAGTAGCATCATAGCCGTTAGCATCTACGGTAAGTTTCATGCCAAGTTCACGTAATTTAGCAATATCCCAAGCTTCACCATCTGCGTAAGGCGCACCGTACTCTTGCGGAGGATAAGCTAAGCCAGCTTCATCAAAAAGATCTTGATTATACCAAATCATGGTAGGGAACACGGCAAAAGGAAGCCCAACAAGTTTGCCGTCATTACGGTAAAAATCAACAGCAGCTTCTGGCCATATGCTTAAATCTGCATTTGCTGTTTCAACTAGCGGAGCAAGATCAAGATAAGACTCATTAAAAGCGTGAGCACCTGCAATACCTACAGGCCCCACAATATCTGGCGAATTACCAGAAGCAATAAGCGTAGCTAGCGTGTCACGAGCTACGTTATTGTCAATAATAACTAACTCGAGTTCAATTTCATTTTGTGAGGCATTAAATTTATTTACAAATGCTTCTTGGCCTTCAAGCTGCTCAGGTTGAGTACCTGCGCCAAGACCAATGAACCAAGTAACCTTAGTTTGAGCAAAGCTTAAGCTCAAACATAATGCTATAAATACAACGAGTAAATTCTTTTTCATTTTTTCCTTTTCTACCTTCACTTTTATTTACTCGCTTAATAAGCTAAGCTTTTAAAGCGAGGTGAAACGTTAAACAGCCGTTCCAGCGGCTGATATAACCATACTTAAAGCGTTTTGACTGACTGGCGAACTATGAGTTGCGGTTCAAATTTGCGTTTCACCTCGCTTTCCTCTTGCTTCAGAGCAGAAAGGGCAAGTTGAGCGGCAGCACGCCCCATATCTTGTAAAGGCTGCTGGATGGTGGTTAAAGCTGGGTATAGGTATTTGGCTAGAAAAATATCATCATAGCCAATTAGAGAAATATCATTAGGAACATTCAGTTGGAGTTCGCGTAAACTGTGCAGCGCGCCCGCGGCCATTTGGTCATTAGCAACAAAAATGGCAGTTAAGTTCAAGTTGCGATCTATAAGTCTTTTAGCGGCGACCTGACCGCTATCTTCTGTAAATTTAGCTTCAATAACATAGCGTTCGTCGTAGTTTAAGTTAGCTTGCTCTAAAGCGCGTCTATAACCTTGTAAGCGATCACGACTGTCTTTCATTCTTAAAGGACCTGTTATATGGGCAATCTTTGTATGCCCTTGCTCAATAAGATGCTGCGTGGCTAAAAACCCACCAAGCTCATTATCAAGATGAACACAAGCATCAGCCAGCTCAGCAACAAAGCGACCCACCAAAATAACAGGAACCTCTTTAAAACTCTCTTGCTCGAGCCACTCGAGTAGTTCGTAGTCAGATAGTGATTCTAGGTGCAATATGAGCGCGTCGGCACGTCGTTGTTGTAGGTATTCTACGGCTCGGCGTTCAAATTCTGCTTTGGCGTGTCCGCTTGAGACGATTAAGTGCATGCCTTGCGCTTCTATGATTTGTTCTATGCCTTGAACAATGCTGCTGTGATAGGTGCTTGATATTTCATTTATAACAACACCTATGCCGCCTGAGCGGTTGGTGACAAGGCCTCTTGCAAAAGCGTTGGGTTGGTAGTTTAGTTTTTTGACAGCGTCTAATACACGTTGCTTAGTCTCAAGATTAACGGCAGCCGTTCCATTAATAACTCTTGAAACGGTTGAGGGTGAGACCTTGGCATGACGTGATACCTCTTTGATGGTTACCATCTAAAGTTAAACTCCTTATGAAAACGCTTTCATAAGAAATAGCATTTTAACTACTATTGTGTCAAGTTTTTGTGAAATTAATGAAGAAAAAACGTAAATTCCATTAGGTTGATAGATTTTTCGCAGCTTGTGAGCATCTTTTGGTCAGTTTTATAGCTAAATTATGAAAACGATTTCAATATTTGAGTTTTGCTTACATTTACGTTTTGTGCCCTTTAAGTCTCATTTGAAACATAAAAATCAGAGCTGGGGTTTTTAAGTTAAGTGCTGTCTTTAAAGTAGAATTCAACTAAAGTCTAAAGCGTTTGGCCTAAAAGCAATGCAAGATTCTAAGATTTCTTAATCCAACAAATCCTTTAAACTCAAACAAAATAAAATGTAAAATAAGTTGCCAGCAAATCAAGTCTCAGAAAATGTGTGATGAATACATACGGCTTAGAAACTGTATAGGGTTTAATACGCTTTAATTACACAACATTTTTTGGTACGCTTAGCACGTAACATAGCTAAACCAAATAGTTTATAGCGATTCAGATAGTATGTTTATCCTTTGGAGGAAGACTAGCATTGAAACTTAACGGCTCACACACCATAAATGCTCCCAGAGCAAAAGTATTCACCATGCTTCAAGACCAAAATGTACTTGCCAAAGCAACGCCCGGTGTACAAAGCATGACGAAAGAAAAAGAAGACTTCTATAAAGCCAGTCTAAAACTAGGCATCGGCCCCATCAAAGGCATCTTTGAAGGAACGGTTGAAATAACCGAAAAAGAAGATCCAGAAGCCATGACTCTAGCTGTAGAAGGACAAGGTGGTCCAGGTGGCGTCAAAGCAATCGGGAGGTTAAAGCTGGAAGATCAAGGTGACACAACCATCATTCATTGGGAAGGAAGCCCCCAAATTTCAGGCCGAATGGCCTCTGTAGGCGCAAGGCTAGTCGGCGGGGTAGCCAAAAAATTAGCAGGCGAATTTTTTGATAGCATTGCAGAACAAGCCCAAAGCTACGAAAGCTAAGAACCACTCGAGTTTCGTTCATTATTTTTTAAGGAGTGTATATGGAAATTAGTATTAAGGTTAATGGTCAGACGTATAAACGAGATGTTGAACCTAGAACCCTGCTCGTTCATTTCTTGCGTGAAAACGCGGGCTTAACAGGTACCCATATTGGCTGTGATACGTCTTTATGTGGTGCTTGTACCGTTGAGCTAAATGGTGATGCGGTTAAGTCTTGTACGGTTTTGGCTGCCTCTGCTGATGGTGGCGAGGTCACTACGGTTGAAGGCTTAGCGCAGGGTAGTGAGCTTCATCCCTTACAAGAGGGTTTCTGGGAGAAGCATGGTTTGCAGTGCGGTTACTGCACGCCGGGCTTCTTGATTGCTGCTAAACAGCTTTTAGAGCGTAACCCCAACCCAACAGAAGATGAGATTCGTCATGGCTTAGAGGGTAATTATTGTCGTTGCACTGGCTATCACAACATTGTTAAAGCTGTTCAGTATGCAGCTGAGCAAATGAGCGCAGCCAACGCTGCAGATTAAGTCAAGATACATACTCTCGAAAGGAGTCTCTAAATGGGTGAAAAGTATTTTGGTAAACCGATTAAACGTAAAGAAGACCCTCGCTTTATTACAGGTGAAGGTAATTATGTCGATGATATAAGCCTAAATGGTCAAGCTCATGTGGTTATGGTGCGAAGCCCGCATGCGCACGCTACTATTAAAAGTATAAATACTGACGCAGCCAAAGCGCATGATGGTGTTATTGACGTTATTATTGGTCAAGAGATGATTGACGCGGGCATTGGGTCAATACCTGTGGGTTGGTTACTAGATGGGTTAAAAACACCACCCCACTATGCCATTACTGCAGATAAAGCACGTCACCAAGGTGAAATTGTAGCGGCTGTTATTGCTGAGACGCGTAGCGCTGCTGAAGATGCTGCTGATTTGGTTGTTGTTGACTACGATGTTCATGACGCTGTAGCTAACCCAGCGAAAGCATTAGAAGAAGGCCGACCTCAAGTACATGATGATGCGCCTGGTAATAAAGCTTTTGATTTTGCTATTGGTGATAAAGCTGCAACAGATGCCGCGTTTGCAAACGCATACAAAACTGTTAAGCTTGACTTGCGTAATAATCGCCTTATTCCAAATGCTATTGAACCCAGAGCGTCACTAGCTGACTATAATCGTGGTACAGGCGAGTACACGCTTTACACAACCAGCCAAAACCCGCATGTGCATCGCCTCATTATTGCGGCCTTTGTTATGGGTATACCTGAGCATAAATTGCGTGTAATTAGCCCAGATGTGGGCGGTGGCTTTGGTTCAAAAATCTTCCAATATCCAGAAGAAGTCATTGTGCTTTACGCAACCAAAAAGCATAATCGCCCTGTAAAATGGTCAGCTAAGCGTCATGAAAGCTTCTTAACAGACGCCCATGGTCGTGACCATGTCAGCACGGCTGAACTAGCTGTAGATGCCGATGCCAATATTACTGGTTTACGTGTAAGCACCGCAGCTAATATGGGCGCTTACTTAACGCTATTTGCCCCAGCAGTACCTACCTACCTTTACGGCACACTCCTTGCAGGAACCTACAAAACACCAAACATTTACTGTGAAGTGACAGGTGTATTTAGCCACACCACTCCCGTAGATGCCTACAGGGGTGCAGGTCGACCAGAAGCAACCTACTTACTCGAGCGTATTGTGAGTCGTATGGCGCAAGAATTAGGTATGGACGCTGTTGAGTTTCGTAAGAAGAATTTCATTGGTCCAGATGAGTTTCCTTATCAGACGCCTGTTGCGCTTGTTTATGATAGTGGTAATTATGTGCCTGCGCTTGACAAAGCCCTTAAGATGGCTGATTATGAGAATCTTAAGAAAGAACAAGCTGAAGGGCGTAAAAATGGCCGTTATATAGGTATTGGGTTTTCAACGTATCTTGAAGCTTGCGGTTTGGCACCCTCTGCACTTGTTGGTAGTTTGGGTGCGCAGGCAGGGCAATGGGAGAGCAGCTTAGTGCGTGTCACTGCAACAGGGACGGTTGAGGTGTTTACAGGTTCGCATTCGCATGGTCAAGGTCATGAAACAGCTTTTGCACAAATTGTTGCTGACAGATTAGGTGTGACTATGGAAGCTGTTGAAATTGTTCATGGTGATACTGGCAAAATGCCGCATGGTTGGGGTACTTATGGTAGCCGTAGTGGCCCTGTTGGTACCAGTGCTATTGTTAAAGCGGTAGAAAAAATTGTTGATAAATCAAAGAAAATTGCAGCGCATTTACTAGAAGCGCGTGAAGATGATATTGATTTTCAAGAGGGTAGCTTTCAGGTAAAAGGTTCTCCAGATAAAGCTGTGAGTTTTGGTGATATTGCCTTGCAGGCGCACTTAGCGCATAACTATCCTGCTGATTTAGAGCCAGGTTTAGAAGCCACTGCTTTTTATGATCCTGCTAACTTTGTGTATCCTTTTGGTACGCATATTGCTGTGGTAGAAGTTCATCCTGACACAGGTCAAGTTGATATTTTGCGCTACATTGCTGTAGATGATTGTGGTCCGCAAATTAACCCGCTTATTGTGCAAGGTCAAGTGCATGGTGGTATTGCTCAAGGCGTAGCGCAAGCGCTACTTGAAAATGCAGTTTATGATGACAATGCGCAGCTTATAAGTGCCAATTACATGGAATACGCTTTACCAAGAGCACACAGTTTGCCAAGCTTTGAAATTGAACACACCGTCACACCAAGCCCGCATAACCCATTAGGGGTTAAAGGCATTGGTGAAGCAGGTTGCATAGCGAGTACTGCTGCTATGGCAAATGCTGTTAATGACGCTTTAGAGCCGTTTGGTATTACGCATTTAGATATGCCACTAAGCCCACCAAGAATTTGGCAAGCTATTCAAGATGCTGCGCCAGCAGAAGCCGCAGATTAAGCAAAAAGCACCCCCAAAGACTGAAAGGAGTCAATCTTGTACCCAGCCAATTTTACTTACCACGCGCCATACAGCGTAGAAGAAACCTTAAAACTCATGAACGAACATGGTGACGAAGCCAAGCTGTTAGCAGGTGGCCATAGTTTATTACCCACTATGAAGTTACGCTTAGCAACACCAGCGCATCTTATTGACATGAAAAACCTGCGTAGCCTTATGCAGTACGTTCATGATAAAGGTGACTACATTGCTATAGGAGCACTCACCACCTACAGACAAATTGAAAGTTCAGCCGTCATTCAAGAACACGCCAAGATACTTGCCCAAACCATCGCAGAAGTTGGCGATATGCAAGTACGAAACTTAGGCACCATTGGTGGCAGCATAGCGCACGCAGACCCAGCAGGTGACCCACCCGCAGCTATTTTAGCAAGTGACGCAAGCATGGTCATACAAAGTGCAAGCGGTGAGCGCATTGTGTCAGCAAGCGACTTTTTTCAAGGCTTCTTTGAAACCGCTGTTGGTGACGGAGAAATCTTAACTGAGATTCGTGTACCTAAGCACTCTGGTGGTAGTAGCTATCAAAAATTCAAGCATCCTGCTAGTGGTTACGCTGTTGTAGGTGTAGCTGTAAGCCTAGAGAAAAATGGCGACAGCATAAGCAACTTAAGAGTAGGCGTAACAGGAGTTTCTGACGGAGCTTACCGAGCTAGTGCTGTAGAAAGTGCCTTAGAAGGCAAAGCCTTTAGCGCAGATGCTGTTGCAACAGCATCTGCTGCTGCCGCTGAAGGTATAGACCCCTTAGAAGACTCTTTTGCAGATGCAGGCTACCGCGTTCAGCTAGCCAAAACCATGGCAAAAAGAGCCATAATGGCTGCTTGGAATAACGCTTAACAGCAAATCTATAAAGTCAAACAAAAAGAGCTGCACCTAAATGCAGCTCTTTTTGTTTCTTAAAGCATCGGCAAAAGATCAACATCATCAGGCACAAACAAACTACCCTCAGTAGTGCCTTCAGGGGCAATAGAACGCAAAGAAAGCTCGAGTGTGTCAAACGCGTGTGTTTGAAAGGCTTCTTTAAAAGCACTAATGGTTTGACTAACTTGCTCTGCAGTTTCATGAACAAACTCGAGTCTGTAGTTGCTTATGCCTGCCTCTAGCCAACTTTTAAGGTGCTTAGTAGCGGCTTGCGCTTCTGCGCCAAATACGGTGTTGCGGCAGCCTACATCTGCTAAGACTGGGTGCAGGCGGCCTTGTTTATCTTTAAGTGCAACTTTGTGCTGCTCGCAAGGATGCCCGCAGTTTGTGTAGTCAGTTCCGTTTGACAAAAAACGACAAAAAACACAGTGCTCTGTGTGAAAGACCGGTAAATGCTGATAAGCAATAATTTCTAGTTTGCGAGCATCTATAAAGGTTGCTAAGTCAATAATTTGTTGTGCATTTAAGTCATGTGTAGGTGTTAGGCTTTCTAAGCCCATATCTAAATAAGTTTTGCTACTGAGCGCATTAGCTGCATTTAAACTAAAATCACCAGATAACAAGGGTGCTTGCTCGAGCTGCTTTAGGTCATGAAGAAGCCCGCCTGAGCGCACTAAGATTTCGCAATCTAAACTCACTAAGAATTTAATGATATTTTGTTCACTTGGTTTTAAAATACGAGGGCTAGCCACCCGCACATCTATGCCGGCATCTTTTACTTTTTGGACTGAGGGTTTTAAGCCATAAAGCTCAAGATAATCTAAAGTTATGCTGTCAGGCTGAGCCGTTAAAGCCGCGTCTAATTGTTCAGGTGTGCGAACCAGAACATGCAGTTTTGCGGCTTTAAAACTAGCTTCTTCAGTACTGGTTAAGTTAAACAGTTCAGCATGTAACGGTGCGCTAGTAACCCTTTTAGCTTGGTCACGTCGTAACTCGAGTAATGCTTCTATAAGATCACGTCTCAGTTGATTGAGTTCACTGACAGGCATAAATACAGCGTCAGCAGCATTAAGCGTAACGCTAGCTAAATGAAAAGCAGTACCCCCCAAACGACCCAATTGATCGCCTAGCATGGCTTCATCTAAGGCACGCTTCTGAGCAGCCTCTAAAGGTTTTGAACTACTAAGACTTACACGCAAACCATCTTCACTAATAGCCGTAATAAGCAGAGGTTCGCCAAGCTTAGCTGTTACTTCAAAAGAAACAGCCTTAGTGTAAACAGGATGCTTGGCATTTATAAAAGGCTTAGCTAACGCGTCAACACTAGCATCAGAGGTACGCCAAACCCAGTCACCCACACGAATACGTGTAAAATCAATCGCCCTATTAGCAAACTCGAGCCTTACTTGACCTTTATTTAAAAACTGTAGTTCGTAAATGTTGCCGCCCTCTTCGGTTTCTTCAGGGCTACGCCAGCTAGCTGCGTCAAACACCACGCCATCACCACGTTTTAGCTCATGTTCAAAACGAATGTCTAGCGCGTCATAATGAACAGCTGTTACTTCACCTACTTTGACACCACGATGTCTTGGTGCGCGACCTTTAACAACGGTTTGATGATTAGTGCCAGACATAAAGTGAGGTGCTAAGCCCCGCGAATACACCTGCTCTAAAACCTGCTCTTCTTGTTTTGTTACAGAAAGCTCTAAGCCTGCGCAGGCTTCATCTATGGCTTTGCGATACGCTTTGGTTGTTAAAGCAACATAGTCACTATCTTTATAGCGCCCCTCAATTTTAAAGCAGTCAACACCTAAACGCACGAGCTCAGGTACTTGATGTAAAGCATATAAGTCACCGGGGGACAGTAAATAACGAGTGTCAGCTAATTCTTTAAGCAAACCGTCAACCATCAGGTCATAAGTCAAACGGCAAGCTTGAGCACATTGCCCCCGATTAGCACTGCGTCCACCCCATGCCTCACTACTAAAACACTGCCCTGAGTAAGATACGCATAAAGCACCATGCACAAACACTTCAAGCTCAACATCTGTAGCTTTAGCAATGCGCTCTATATCTTGCAAACTCAACTCGCGCCCTAACACAACCCGATTACACCCGAAAGACTTAGCAAGTTCTGCCCCTTGAGCACTCGTAATGCTCATTTGCGTACTACCATGCACCTCAAGGCTTGGCGCAATTTTTTTAGCTAACTGTGCAATGCCCACATCTTGCACAATAATAGCGTCCGTACCCGCCTCTGCAATAGCTGTTAAAGCCCGCTCAGCTTCATACAGTTCTGTATCAAAAACAAGCGTATTAAACGTAACAAAGCCCTTAACTGCCCGCTCATGCAAAGCTGTCATGACGTCAGCTAATTCAGCTAAATCAAAGCCAACTTTAGCTCGAGCTGTAAAATGCTTCAAGCCAAAAAAGACGGCATCAGCACCCGCTTCAACCGCAGCATTGAGCTGCGGCCAGTAACCAGCAGGGCTCATTAACTCAGGCTTTTTTAAGGGTTTAACTGGCATAAGCGCTACTCAGCAGCATCAGGAATACTAGCAAAGCTAGCAGGTGGTTTTAAACCACGCCAGTTCATCTGACCATCACGTCTTGGCGGCCAAATAACAGAAGGCGCTCTACCTGCAACAGACATAAAAGGAATGCTGCCATAAATACGAGAATCAACACTATTGGTACGGTTATCCCCCAACACAAAATACTCATTCGCAGGCACTGTAATCTCATTAAGATTACTCGAGCCTAAATTGCCACCGTTATCAGTTAAAAAGCCTTGATCTAACTCAACTCCATTAACAAAAACACGACCGTTTTCGAGTCGTACTTTATCACCGGGTAAACCTACAAGCCTTTTTACAAGAAAATCGCGTCTTGTACCTACATAAGGTGAATCTGCAGGTTCTCTAAAAATAATAACACTACCTCTTTGGTAGTGACCAAGAATTCGGGCGCGACGTAACCATGTTTCATATTTGGGTACAAAAAGCCTGTCACCCGTTAAAAGGGAATTAATGATGGTGCCATTACCACCATCTAAACTAGGTGCCATAGAGCTACCTGCCACGCCCACCGTTGTAAACAAAAAGGTTGTGATGACTAAGGCAATAATGATTGCTTCTGCGTAGCCTTTAACTTCACGCCAGAGTTTTTGCTGCCAACTTAAATTCTTGTCATCACTTTGTTTTGCTTTCGTTTTTTGCTTTGGTTTTATCATAAATTACCTATCTAGATACTTTGATCATAAGAATGCGCTTCTTCAGACATCACTCTAGCGTACTCTCGAAAGCTCTTTAGTTAGCTCACTAAAGGTAGCATAACTTCTTAGTACTTGTTTAGTGAATGATGAAGATGCGTAAAGAATTCTTACCCCTCTTAAAACTGGCCTTGCCGCTCATTTTAGCGCAATTAGCTCAAAACTCCCTCACCTTTATAGATACGCTTATGGTGGGTCGTTTAGGTAATGAAGCGCTCGCTGCCATAGCCTTAGGGGGTACGTTCTTTCATTTACTACAAATCATCTTATCAGGTGTGCTTTTGGCCGTAGGGCCCATGGTTTCTCAAGCTTACGGTGCTGGTGATACTCAAAGCATTAGTCGCTCATTACGACATGGTCTTGCTTTAGCCATTTTACTAAGCCTACCTGCCTTTTTTATCTTTTCACAAGCTGAGCGTTTATTACTAAGCATGGGGCAAGACCCAGCCACCGTTGCTTTAAGTGTGGCTTACCTAAAAGCTATTGCATGGGGTTTTTTACCTGTTTTAGGTCTTACCGCAATAAGAGGCTTATTTGAGGGTTTAGGCAACACCCGCCCCATTATGATTTTAAGCTTTATTGCGGTTGCCCTAAATATAGTTTCAAACAACGCGCTTATTTTTGGAAAATGGGGCTTTCCTGAACTTGGCATAGTAGGTACCGGCTACGCAAGCAGCTTTGTTTACAGCGTTATGTTTATAAGCTTACTGAGCTACGCAATCATTCACTACAAAAACTACAAGCTCTTTGACAGTTTTAAACCTGACCTAAAGATAGTCAAAGAACTCATAAGCATAGGTATACCTATAGGGTTTATTTTAGGCTTTGAAGTCGGCATGTTCTCCACCGTATCGTTTCTCATGGGCATTATTGGCCAAGATGCCTTAGCTGCCCACCAAATAGCCTTGCAAACTGCATCCATAACCTTTATGGTTCCGCTAGGGTTATCCATAGCCACCAGCATACGTGTAGGGCAAGCCAAAGGAAAGCAAGACCGTCAAGCTATCAGAACAGCAGGCCTGACCGGCATTGTGTTAAGTGCAGGCTTTATGTGCCTATCAGCCTTAAGCTACACCCTCTTTCCCAAATACATCGTGCAACTCTACCTAAACGTTGAAGACCCCAAAAACACAGCTGTTATAGCTTTAGCCATAAGCTTCTTAAAAATAGCAGGCATGTTCCAAATATTTGACGGCTTACAAGTAGGCGCAGTCGGTGCACTACGCGGCCTAAAAGACACTCGAGTGCCCATGCTTATAACCCTCTTATCTTACTGGCTCATAGGTATAGGCTCGAGTGTTGTTTTAGCGTTTGTCTTTAACTTGGGTGGTAGCGGTTTATGGTTTGGGTTGGTTGTGGGTTTAGCACTTGCAGGCTTACTTTTGACGTTGCGTTTTTACCGTTTAACAAGAGTCGACTAATTACTCAACAGCAGATTCCCAACGGGAAAGCTGCTCAGGAGACAAACCTTCACTCATCATGTCACCAAAATCACCAATGTTCTTGCTGACACCCACAAAATAAATACGCTTATCAGCAATTTCCTTCCAAGCACACTCTTGAGGCGGCACAACAT
>CAYGTA010000034.1:0-18898 GCA_964352605.1 uncultured bacterium
AAAATGAAGTAAAACATCACATAACCTTAATCAAGGCCGCCTGCTACTCTCTAAAAGATATGAGTTTATTGATGGATGCATTAAACTATAACTCAAGATGGATAGAATCATGAAACTCTATCTCATAAGACATGGTGAAACCAACTGGCAACTCATGTCAAACCGTGGCGTAAAAGGCATGGCTGCTTCACTTGCACCCCTAACCGAACTAGGCCGCTTACAAATAGAAACCATTGCCAATGATTTTCGTTTAGAAGAAGCAGAAGCTGTTTTATGTAGTACCTATGCCAGAGCTTTAGAGTCAGCCGCGCTCATAAGCCGAAAGCTCAATAAGCCCATGTTTGTAGAGTATGACCTACACGAATGGCTACCCCAAAAAGATTCCCTTGCAGAAATAGATTCCTCGCTCATGGCACAAGCCAGCGAAGGTTTAACCAAAGAATTACTAAGCAAACAAAGCAATGAGGAAGTACCTTGGGAAAGCCTGGAAGAAGTCAAAACTCGAGTACGTGACACACTGATTCGTTACAAGCAATACAAAAGCCTTATTGTGGTTAGCCACGCCATGGTCATAAACACTTTACTAGGTGAAAAACGAAACATAGAACACGCAGAAATAGTGCCTTATGAACTCAGTTTTGAAGAACTCGAGCTTGCTTAAATTCTGAGCTAGCTAAGCCTTATTTTTTGAAAACTTGAATTCGAATAGAGCTGCTAAAAGGTGGGTCTTGAAAACTTACGGCTAAGACAGAACCATTGTCACTAAGACTAACCTGCTGAAAGCTATTACGATCACTATTTGGTGCTAAAGTCGCTATTTTCTGCCAGCCTGAAACTGTTTCTTCATAAATTTCAAGATAGCCTTGTGATTGTGGTGTTCCAATAAAATCTTGGCCAGTATCTTTAAACTTTTGTACTACAAGTGTTTTGCCATCTGTACTCAAAGCTTTAAATTGCCCTTCAGTTGAGAAACGCGGCTGCCAACTCGAGCCATTAAAATCAAAAAGCTTAACTTTAAAAGATTCATCTTCAACCGCTACTCTTGTGCCTGTTGCAGTTAAGGCTTGAGGTTGAACAAATGTAGAAGTCGTTACCGTAGACTTTTTTTGCCAAGTATTGCCAGTTCGCTCGTAAAGCTCAGCAGAGTCAGTCAAGATGATATTGCCAGTAGCAGAAAGAGCAACAGGTGAAATGGGTTCTCCAAATGCGTTTAGCTCATTAATACTGGCTAACTGCTGCCATGTTCCATTTTGGTTTTCCCAAATACTAAAACCATCACTATTTTCAAAACAGCAAAGCGTCAAAATGCGAGCATCTGAACTCATGAGTATAGAAGCTCTGAATAAAGATTCTGAATCAAGAATAGCTTTGCTTTGCCAATTGCTGGACGACCAAGTAAGTTGCCTTAAAGTATCTTCTGCACTGCTAATGACCGTACCACCATCTGCACTCACTTGAGGTCTAAACCAAGGCGTACCAGTGTCATCAGCAGGGCCAGAATCAGGTCGATTATCTAAACGTTTTGTTTCTTGCCAAACCCCAGCCTGAAAGCGATAAATAACTTGGGTACGCCAATCCTCACTCAGCAACGTAGAACCATTTGCCGCTAGAGCAAGAGTAGGGCCCACCACATCAGCCGAAAAAGAACGCTCTAACTTAAAGGGCCCAAGTTCACTCTGAACACCCTGATAGTTGAGTACGCCACAAGAAGATAAAAGAAGAGTTAGAAAAATCATCAAAAAGAAGTTAGCTAGACTGAATTTCATTAGGTAGAAGCTTAGCAAAAAATAGCTACCATAAACTTAAGAATTATTAAGAACATCAAAAGAAAAGCCACTCTGTTTGAGTGGCTCGAGTGTTTCTTTAGTTAAGCTTTATTCGCGTATGCCGTGCAGTATTTCTTCTAAGCCATCTATATCTATAACAACAATTTCTTTGGGTCGCGTTCTTATGACTTCTTGTTTCTCCAGTACTTTTAAAGCTCTTGTTACTGTTTCACGGCTAGTGCCGGCAAGATTAGCGAGTTCTTGGTGGGTAAGTTGCACTTTGGCTGTGCCATCTTCAGATAACTCTATTACGCCACTACGGTAAAGTCTTAAAAGAACGTAAGCAACGCGGCCTTGCGCATCTTTATAAGATAAAATTTGCGCTTCATCATTCGTTCCACTCAAGCGCTGAGCTAGAGTTGTTGTTAAATTAATGCTGACTTGTGGGTAAGCCTGAATGAGTTTATGAAAGTCATCTTCAAAAAGTAAGTAAGCTTCGGTAGCACCTAGCGTAACTGCTGAAGCGCTTCTGGCTTTATCACCCAATAGGGCCATTTCACCAAAAAACTCTGGGGGCTGCAAAATAGCTAGCGTTTTCTCATAGCCACCCAAATCAACTTTAGACAACTTAACAAGGCCTTTTTGCAATATGTATAGCGCCTCGCCCATATCGCCCTCTTGAAATAAAATTGTTCCAGCAGGAAATTCTCTAAGTTGCACAACGGAGGCTGCGACCTCAAGTGCGCGCTCTGGGGCATTTTTAAATAAAGGTACTTGGGCTAAAATTGCTTTTGCGTCTAGTGTTTCAACCATTATGTTCCTCACTCCTAAACGTGATTCCTGTGATGCGAGTCACCGACAAAATCACTAGGCAAGTGCTCTATGCATCGTATAGTAGCGGTAATGGCGCTCGAGTGTCGTGATTTACATCGCACCTTTACTACTAATTCGCAAACCATTAGCGTGCTTAAAGGCGTTAATTTAAACGTTAATGCTGGCGAAGTTGTTGCTATTTTAGGCCCATCTGGCTCAGGAAAAAGTACCCTTCTTAACTTACTAGCTGGCCTAGATACCCCAACAAAAGGTGAAATATACTGGTCTGACACAGCAGTACACAAAAGCTCGAGTAATGCACTTGCGAAACTTAGGCTTACAGAACTAGGCTTGGTATTTCAAGATCACTATTTGCTTGAAGACCTGAACGTGCTTGAAAATGTAAGTTTGTCTGGGCGTTTAAGCCACAGCATTAATGAACAAAGAGCCCTGCGCTTACTTGCCGCAGTTGGTCTTGAAAACAGAAGTTCTTTTCTACCTAAAAAACTTTCAGGAGGCGAAAGGCAACGTGTAGCAGTAGCTCGAGCGCTTTACGCACAGCCGAAAATTATATTGGCAGATGAGCCGACGGGTAGCTTAGATAGACAAAATGCTCGAGCGGTTTATGAAATTCTTGTTGATTTGGCTCGCTCTGAACAAACCGCAGTGCTTATGGTTACACATGATGAAGGCTTAGTTACCAATGTTGATAGGCGCTACTACTTAGATGACGGTGTGTTGATTGAGAAAGGTAGTGCAGGTATTTCAAGCTAAATAATCATGGCGCAAGAGTTGCAAAAGGTTTTTGAATTTCGAACCACAGTAAAAATTTATAATCAAATGTATTAGTGCTAAATATCTTTCCACTCATCCGCTATTGCGGCTTTCAAGTAAAACACAGCATCAACTTAGTTCATCTGTTTTTACTCAGCTAGTTCGACAATTAAAACGCTTGCATTGTTTTAATTGCAAAAGGCTATATTTATTGCAGTTCCAAGAAACATTGCACCAGCGACTGAGTTGGTTAATTTTTACTCCCCCGGGTTGCACGAATGGTTGCACCATCAGACCATTCGTGGAAACGCTATTAGACAAGCTTAATGCTTTGGCAACAGTATAGTTGCATCCCTAATGAAGTATCCTTATGACTAATAAAGCTTAAGGAGAAGTGGTTATGCGTATTTCTGAAATGAACTGGATGCAAGTTGAGGCGTATTTAGAAAAAGATGATCTTGCTGTTGTGCCTTTAGGAAGTACAGAGCAGCATGCTTACCTGAGCTTATCAGTAGATAATATTTTGGCAGAGCGCATTGCAACTGAAGCAGCAGAACCCCTAGAGCATGTCGTCTTTCCTGTTCTTAACTACGGCGTAACCCCTTATTTCTTGGCTTATCCGGGTAGCGTGAGTTTGCGTTTGGATACCTACTTTCGAGTTATTGAAGACATCCTTAACAGTCTTAAAGGTTACGGATTCAAACGTGTTTTTTTGCTGAATGGTCATGGGGGAAACTCACCAGCAGGCGCATATGCCACTGAGTGGGTTGCTAGAAATCCTGATATGAAAGTCAAGTTGCACAACTGGTGGAATGCACCAAAAACACTTGCCAAAGTAAAAGAGATTGACGCAGTTGCCTCACATGCATCATGGATGGAAAACTTCCCATGGACTCGGCTAGAGGGTATAAGCTTACCTGAGCATAAAAAAGCCATGGTGAATTTTGACAAAATGACTGTCATGAACCCAACGCAAGTACGAGATTACCTAGAAGAAGGTAACTTTGGCGGAGACTTCCAAAAGGCAGATGAAATTATGCTCGAGCTTTGGCGGGTTGGCGTTGAAGAAGCTCGAGCTTCCCTTAGAGGCCCTTGGTAATGCGCCTTCTTATTTGGGGTGCAGGCGCAATTGGTGGCAGCATGGGTGCTTATTTTGTAAGGGCAGGGCATGAGGTTAGTTTTGTAGATGTTGTTCAAGAACATGTGGATGCCATTAATACATCTGGCTTAAAAATTGAAGGCCCCATAGCTAATTTTCAGGTGCAGGCGCCAGCCTTTACGCCTGAAACGTTGACAGGTTCATGGGATACGATTTTACTCTGCGTGAAAGGCCATCATACAGAATCTGCCCTAACCGCACTCGAGCCTTTTTTGAGTGACAGTGGCTATCTAGTATCGGTGCAAAATGGCCTTAACGAACACCTTATTGCACAACAGCTTGGTGAAGAAAAAACGGTGGGTAGCTTCGTTAATTTTGGTGCTGATTACCTAGAGGCAGGTGTTATTCACTATGGGGGTAGAGGCGCTGTGGTGTTAGGTGAGCTCAACGGGAAAACCACAAAAAGACTCGAGCTTCTTCATGAACTTTTTTTAAGCTTTGATGATAAGGCCATGATTAGTCCGAATATCTGGGGGTTTTTGTGGGGGAAAATGGCTTACGGAGCGTTGCTTTACGCAACTGCTTTAACAAATGATTCCATTGCAGATGCCTTAGCGAGACCCGAATACGCCACTGCTTTTATTGCTTTAGCTAAAGAAGTTTTAAGCATTGCTGCTGCTAAAGAGATTAAGCCTGAAGGCTTTAATGGCTTTAATCCGCAAGCTTTTATGCCAGATACCAGTCCTGAAATGTCACAAGCATCTTTAGAAGAAATGGTTGTGTTTAACCGAAAATCTGCTAAAACACATAGTGGTATCTGGCGTGATTTGGCAGTTAGAAAACGCAAAACAGAAGCGGATGCCCACCTTGGCATAATTATAAAAATTGCAGCGGAAGAAGTTATAAAAACACCTCTATTAGAAAATATCTTAATGCAAATCCATGCTATTGAAGAGGGTAAAAAAGACTTGAGTTTAGAAAACCTAGACCTCTTAAAACAGGAGCTTTAAAGAATGGAATACTATGCTTAAGTTAGAAACCATTGCTAAAAACACAACTCAAAAAGGATTCTTAAAGCCAGACCTCGGACATTCTGTTGAGATTCCTTATTGGGTGCTTAAAGGCAAGCTAGATGGCCCCACCTTAGTTGTAACTGCTGGTGTGCACGGTGCTGAGTACGCCTCTATTGAAGCCGCAAATCAACTAACTAAGTTAGATACAGAAACACTAGCTGGAACGCTTATCATTTTACCCATTGTTAATACGCCTGCGTTTTGGGCACGCTCAATCTACATAAACCCTGTAGATCAAAAAAACCTAAACCGCTTATTTCCAGGAAAACAAGACGGAAGCTTCGGCGACAAGCTAGCATACTGGCTCACCGAAACGTTTATCAGTAAAGCTGACGCCTACATTGATTTACATGGTGGCGACATGATTGAAGCACTCGAGCCTTTTACTATTTACAATGCTGGGCATGCTGAATCTAAGGCCTTAGCTGAGGCGTTTGGCATTTATTTATTGGTGGAAAGTGATAGTGAGTATATGTCGATTAGCGCGGGCCCCAACTTAGGGGTTCCTGCTATTTTGGCAGAGGCAAGCGGTCAAGGCTTATGGCCCGAAGAAGAAGTTGAGCGTTTGCATGTTGGTATTGTGCGCACTATGCAGCATTTAGGCATGCTATCAGGTGAAGCTGAGGTAAAAGAAACCAAGCTGCTAACTGAGTTTGCTTGGCTTCGTGCTGAGCACGAAGGGCTATGGTACCCGAAGGTTGAAGCTGGCGACAGGGTCACGGAAGGCCAAGTGATTGGGCAACTTAATAGTTTACTTGGAGAACCTTTACAGCAAGCAGTTAGCCCGATTGAAGGTGTTATTTTATTTTCAGTTAGTAGCTTGGCTATTAATAATGATGACCCGCTTTTCGGAATTGCTGCCTAATGGACATTCGGTTTGATAACAAAGTGGTCATTGTTACCGGTGCCGCACATGGCTTTGGTCGCGCTATTAGCCTAGCCTTTGCAGAGCGTGGCGCAAACGTATGGGCTTGCGACATCCTAGAAGATAGTGTTAAAGAAACTGCCCAGTTAAACCCAAACATCAAAGCTCGAGTTTTTGATGTTAGTCAAAAAGTTGCGGTTGATGCCTTTGTGCAAGAGGTCTTAGCGCAAGATGGCAAAGTGGATGTTCTGGTTAATAATGCGGGCGGGGTTTTAGGGCAAGTGGGTCAGCCGCTTGATGCGGTTACTCAGCAGCAATGGCAGAGTATTTTTGATGTAAATGTAAGTGCTGCTTTCTATTTATCACAAGCGGTTGCTCCCAGCATGAAGGCGCAAAAGCAAGGACGTATTATTAATATTTCAAGTGGTGCTGGTTTAGGGGTTAGCTTAACAGGCATTCAGGCCTACGCATCTGCAAAAGCCGCACTGATTGGTTTAACTCGGCAACTTGGTCATGAACTTGGCGAATGGCAAATAACGTCAAATTGCATTGCGCCCGGTTTTGTACTGTCAAACCCCACAACAGAAAAACAATGGCAGTCTTACCGTGAAAAAGGTCAACAAGAGTTGCTTAATAGCATAGCTTTAAAGCGCTTAGGTGATCCAAAAGATATTGCGCACGCAGTGTTGTTTTTTGCTTCAGATTATGCAAATTGGGTAACAGGACAAATTTTATCGGTTGATGGGGGCAAATAGATATGACCGTAAAGGCTAGGCTCGAGTTATTGCGTAGTGCCCCTTTGGGAGCAAGGTTGGGACTGTCGGCATGGCATTGGACATGGGGTGGGTTACTTTTTAAACATGCATGAAGGCCCGCAACGGTTTAGCAAAACCAATGGGGGTGTCCTTAAAGCAGGTATGCGGAGTTCAAATGAACCAGGGGCTTACTTTGAAGGTGAATTTGGCGTGCGCCTAGAGAATCTTTTGTTTTGCGTTAAAAAAAAGACAACAAACTTAGGAACGTTCTTAGGTTTCGAAACCGTCACATTTTGCCCCATTGACTTAAACTTAGAAGAACTCGAGCTTTTGAGTAAGTCAGAAGTGGCTTGACTTAATGCCTATCATGCAAAAGTTTATCAAGTCTTCGCGGCTTATCTTAATAATGTTGAAAGGCAGTGGTTAGAAACTAAAACGCGGCGACGTAACTTTAGATTCTTAAGTATGTTTTTTATTTGCTATCGAAGTGTTAATTATTTTTTGGCTTTCGCTTTGTGGTTTTTTGGATTTTTGACTTTATAAGCTATAAACCAAAGTTGCGCTATGGTACTATCCAACATCGGGTTATTCCCCGAATTTTTAAGGAGGACGTATGAAGAAACTCATCGTCATAGCCGTATTGTCTGCGGCATTCATGTTAGGTCTTGTCAACGCGCAAACCCTAACATATGCAAGAAGCCGTTTACCGCTAACGCTAGATTCAGCTGATGCGCAAGATGGTAACTCATTAACAGTCACCTATCAAATTGTAGAGAACTTAGTTCAATATGAATTGGGCGATACTGCTCTTAAACCTGGTTTAGCTACCTCATGGTCAGCTAATGAAGATTCAACTGTTTGGACCTTTGTGCTTCGTGAGGGCATTAGCTTTCATGATGGTACAGCTTTTAATGCTGAAGCTGTAAAATTTAACTTTGACCGTTGGAATGACCCTTCAAGTGAATACCATTTTGCTGATGAAGGTAAAACCTACTCACCTTGGTCATGGGTTTTTGGTGGCCCTGTTGGTGAAGGCATTTTAGAGATGGTTGAAATTGTTGATGACATGACTGTTGCCTTTCATATGACGGGTCCAACAGGTCTTGTTCCTAGCATGGTTGCAGCTAGCTACTTTGGTTTAGATAGCCCAACAGCTGTTATGGCTGCAGGTTCTGACTACGGTACGCCAGGTGTGGGTGCTGTTGGTACAGGTCCCTTTATCTTTACAGAATGGCTTGAGGGTGAGCGTGTTGCTTTAGCTGCAAATGCAGACTACTGGGGCGGTACACCGGGCGTGGCTGAACTGGTCTTTCGTGGTATTGAAGATCCAACTGCTCGCTTAGCTGAATTGCAAGCAGGTTCTGTAGATATTGCTGTTGATTTAAACCCAGATGACTTAAGTGTTGTTGAGGGTGATGACAGCTTAGTTCGCGTTCCAGGACCTAGTTTAAATGTAGGTTACTTAGCTATGCACCAGAGCAATACACCTCTTGATGATATTCGTGTTCGTCAAGCGATAGCACATGCTATTGACTGGGAAGCAATCGTTGATGCTTTTTATGGTGAACTTGGCTTACGCGCAACTGAGCATATTCCACCTGCATTTGCTTGGGCAAGAGCTGGTGTTCCTGGCTATGAATACAATGTAGAAGAAGCACAGCGTTTGCTAGCTGAAGCTGGTTACCCTGATGGTTTTGAAACTGAACTATGGTATATGCCAGTTAGCCGCCCTTACTTTCCTGCACCAGAGCCTATTGCTGCTGCAATGGCTTCTTACTTAGCAGAAGTGGGTATTAACGCTAGCTTGCAAACTGAAGATTGGGGCATTTACTTAGATAACTACAACACGGGTAAATACCCAATGTACATGCTTGGTTGGAGCCCTGACTATGGTGATCCTGACAACTACTTGTACACATTCTTTGGTCCAAGTGCCGTTGATGCATTAGGTTGGGATTCACCAGAAGCTGTCACTGTGCTTGATAAAGCACGTGAACTCACTGGTCTAGATGCACGTGGCGCTCTTTACAACGCGCTTAACACGATTGTTTATGACGCAATTCCTCAAATTCCTGTTGCACATAACAGTGTTCTGTACGCAGCTACCACGAGTGTTGGTAACTGGACACCAAGTCCTCTGGGCTCAACAGAGCAACTTTTTCTTATCACAAAATCTGAGTAAAAGCGTTTATAAGAGTATCGAGCAGTCACTTCTGCTCGATACTCTTATAATTATTTTCTAAAATTTGAATTACTTTATTTTATCTGTCTAGTATTTTTGGAGTTTGACTTGGGAACCTATATTTTAAGACGCATATTAGGGCTTATCCCTGTTTTATTTGGCATAAGTCTTTTGGTATTTAGCATTGTACGAATGGTTCCGGGCGACCCTGCTGTCATCATGCTTGGGCAAAGGGCAACACCAGAATCTTTAGAGCGTATTCGTGAAACGCTTAATCTTAATGACCCGCTCTTTTTTAACCCCCAGGCGTTTGCTGAAACAGGTAATCCTGCAAGCTTGTTCAAGTCACAATACTTTAAATTTGTGGGTGGTGCAGTACGCGGAGATTTAGGCATATCTATCTTTTCCCGCATTCCTATTAATCAGAGTTTGCAAAGGCGATTTCCAGCGACCTTTGAGTTAACGTTAATTGCAATGTTCTTTGCTCTTATTATTGGCATACCCGCAGGCATATTAGCAGCTTTAAATCGAGGGAAGTTTTTAGATACAGCGGTCCTTATTGGTGCACTCTCAGGAGTATCTTTTCCTGTGTTTTGGCTTGCTATTATTTTAATTTATATTTTCGCAGTTAATTTGCAATGGCTTCCCCCTTCAGGCCGATTAGGCACTAGCTTCACGATTGAACCAATAACAGGTCTCTATGTATTCGACGGTTTATTAAGAGGACAATTTGCAGCTGTTTGGGACGCCATAAAGCACCTTATTTTACCTGGTATAGCACTAGGAACCATTCCCATGGCCATTGTTGTTCGTATGACCCGAAGTGCTATGTTAGAGGTGCTAAGTCAAGATTATGTCAGAACGGCGCGTGCAAAAGGCTTAGCACGCTCTATTGTGGTGAACAAGCACGCCTTAAGAAATGCTCTCTTACCTGTGGTAACGGTAGTTGGATTGTCATTTGGCGCGCTATTATCTGGCGCAATTCTAACGGAAACCGTTTTTTCTTGGCCAGGTATAGGGCGCTGGATATATGACGCAATTGCTCAACGTGATTACCCGATTATTCAAGGAGGTGTTATGTTTGTAGCTTGCATATTTGTCTTCGTAAACCTTCTTGTTGACTTGTCTTACGCACTCATAGACCCAAGGATTCAGTACTCATGAGAAAACAAAAAACGGTATTGAAGACTTATTGGTTTGGGCTAAAGTATGGCAGTTAACACCGTACCAGCTGACTCAAAACCCAAGGGGACTTCTTTAGCAAGTGACGCTCTTAAACGCTTCTTTAGAAACCCTACGGCACTTGTTGGCCTAGCGATTATCAGCTTTTTCATATTAGCTTCATTACTAGCTCCCATTCTAAAGCCTTATGACGCAACAAAAGACCGAAACTTAAAACTGCGTTTAGTTGGACCCTCATGGACGCTCACACAAGCCGAAAGAGATAGCAAAGGACTCGAGCATATCTTATCTTTACCTTTTGGTGCTGATGAGCTTGGTAGAGATTTGTTTACCAGGGTTTGGCATGGTGGGCGTATTAGTTTGCGTGTAGGTCTGATTGCTGTGGGAATCGCCGTTTTGTTTGGTGTTACTATTGGTCTCATAGCAGGGTATTTTGGGGGTTGGATAGATACCATTGCTGTGTGGCTCGTTGATATATTGCTGGCATTTCCAGGTATCTTATTAGCCATAGCGATTGTTGCTGCCTTAGGGCCTAGCCTTACCAATGCACTAATTGCGATTAGCATTACGCAAATTCCAATTTACATAAGAATTACCCGCTCAGCAGTTTTAAGTGTACGAGAGTCAGAATATGTTCAAGCAGCAAAAGCGTTGGGCTCAAACCCAGCTCGAGTTATTTTTTCCCATGTTTTACCTAATAGTCTTTCGCCTTTGATTGTGCAAATTACTTTATCTATTGGGACAGCTATTCTGGATGTGGCTGCTTTAGGCTTTCTTGGTTTAGGTGCGCAACCTCCTGAACCTGAGTGGGGTGTCATGATTCGTGATGGCTACAGGCAGTTTTTGAAGGCACCTTATATGTCTATCTTTCCGGGTTTGGCTATCTTTTTATCTGTTGTTGGTTTTAATTTATTGGGTGACGCGATTAGAGATGTGCTTGACCCGCGATTAAAAAATGTTTCTTAACATTCTTCTTTGATTTATCCGAGAGGGGAAATTGTGTAATCTAGCGGAAAATAGCGCTACCAATACTAAGCTGAATTATAAATGTCGCATTGCTTTATAATTCCGACCTTGCCGACGTAGTCGAGACAGCTTTGGGGAGTACGCTCTGACTCACTCAGTCTTATGAAACGATTAAATCAGTTTAGTAAAAGTTGCTGCTGAAATGTCTGGTAGAGCCGCAAGGATAAAACAAAAACTGCCTGACTTTTTAAAACCCATTAAGTCAGGCAGTTTTTAAATTTGTGTTTGCTTAAGCGTTTTGAGCAAGGTTTTCAAGAACAAGCTGAGAAACGGCCCTTAAAGCCTCAGTTACACCTATGTATTTAGCTGCAACAGCATCAAAAAATTGAACCTTACCAGTTGGGTCAAGAACTTGCTGAATCATATCTGAAGGTAGCGCATCAGGTAAGTCACGCTTATTAAGTTGAATGACATAAGGAATTTCGCCAAGCGTCAAACCGTACTCCGTTAAGTTATCACGCAAGTTACGCAATGACTCAGCATTTGCTCTTAAACGGTTAGGTGCAGAATCAGCAACAAAAACAATGCCATCAACACCCCGCAAAATAAGTTTACGGCTCGAGTTATAAAAAACCTGTCCTGGAACGGTATAGAGGTGAAATCTAGTTTTAAAGCCATTTACTTGGCCTAAATCTAAAGGCAGAAAATCAAAAAAGAGGGTTCGTTCGTCTTCAGTGGCAAGGCTAACAAGCTCACCTTTGGCTTCACCGGGAACGCTCTCATGGATTTTTTTAAGATTGGTTGTCTTGCCAGACATGCCGCACCCATAGTAAACGATCTTAAAGTTAATTTCCCTTGCAGAAAAATTGATGGTACTCATTATTTACTAGGCCCAAAGAGACCGTCAATTAACGCTTTGGTTGAATTATGCCAGTTCTCATCAAAATTCATGGTGGGTGCTTCGCCTTTGGTTTCGCTTAGAATGGTCTTAATTTCATTAACTGCTTTCTTGCTAAACATTTTAACTCTACCAAGCGCAGCTGTTGTGTCAAATAGCGTAACAAGCAAAGCGGAATCATCCAGCTCTTCAACATACATACCAACACGGTCACCCTGTTGAATCATCTCTTTAAAACCTGTTTCACCAAAGAGCTTGGCGATAGCAAGATTAGCAGAGTAATTAGAGGCGATCAGAGTAGCTAAAGAATCAAGAGAAGGTGGTTTTGGTGCCCATAATGCTTTGTTGTGAGCAATGACAAAACCCTTAAGGTCAACAATGAGAACGTATTGTGCATGGCTTTTCGCTAGCAAATCATCAAGTAGGGCATCTACTTTTTCAAATGATTCACCATAAAGCTCTAAAGAAGGCTGCAACATACCTGAAACTATAGCACTCGAGTTCTTACAGAAAATGCAAGGTTTTCCACGTCTGGGCTAGAACTGCGGATTTTGTAACGTTTTTGCTTCTGATTTTGCTTTTTGGCTTAAGAAAGTAAAAAAAATAGCCTGAGATTCGTCCCTTATTCCTTATAGTGATAGGTGAACTCTATTGCGTTGTAGATTGAGGAATTTAACATGGTTGCCAAAGAGATTGATCCTTTTAAGACGAATCATGATTATGAGGAGGCGGGGTTAACAGCTCAGAAGCGTGTTTCTGGTCATTTGAAGGCGAGTTTTGAGAATTTGCCAAAAGCGCTTGAAAAATGTTCAGGACGTATTTTTAATGGTTTACGTTTTGAACATGCGCATTACGCAATTCTTATTGATCATCTCATTGTGCATCAGCATGGCATTATTTTAATTGAGAATCGGGCTGAGCCTGCTGATATTAAAGTCAACCCGATTGGTGAATGGACGCAGGTCTATCAAGAAAAAGAGCTTCGTATTTCATCTCCGCTTAGTCAGGGAGAGCGTAAAATAACCTTTTTGAGAACTCTTTTAGAGCAGAATTCAAATGTACTTCGACCAACTTTAAGAAAATCTGAAGGTGCGTTTGAAGCTATTTTGATTGATATGATAGTGATTATCGCTAATGAAGGTAAATTTGAGTTAAGTCGTGGTATGAGTATGCCGCGAGTTTGTCGGCTTGATGATGTAGGGGAAAAAGTTGTGGGGCTTATGCTGAGTCAAAGAAAAGCCAGTAAAGCTGGTTTCTTTGCAAAGCGCAGTCAAGAAAAGCAGTTAAACGAAGATGAGCTATTTAAAGTAACGGCTTTTTTAAAACAACGGCACGCGCCTATAGAGCGTGATGAGGTTGTCGAACGCTTTAAAAGAGATAATGAAGAGACGGGCGTGCTTAAAGCAGATAAAGGACAACGAGACTACTTGTATTGCCAGTCATGTGGTGGAAACCAGCTTTATATTGACCATGAAGGTGAATACCGAGTTGTATGTCTGGATTGTTCTGGCATTATGGTGATTGACCGAACCTGTAGTTCTTGCGGTAGTCAAGGTTTTGTAAGTCGAAATGAAAATAATTTTTTTATTGAATGTGAAGCCTGTTTAAGTGCTGAGCTTATTTTTGTTGATCCTGTGAGATAACTATAAATTGCAGTTTACTGAATTGTCTTCACAACTATATACGGCTAGAGTTTAGTATGAGATTATCTTTAGTTATTTTGCTGTTAAGCATCAGTTTTGCTTTTGCTCACAAACCTTTTTTCCCAGAAGGTGATGGCCCTTTCGCGATACGCAACGCAGTGGTATCACAAGCACACTATCTCACCCTCAATGAGAATGAAATTCATACCTTTTATATTCCCACTCTAACGCAAACGGTACCGCTACAAGTTCTGGTTTTAGATAATGAACTAGGTCGTTCTTTAGATATTCAAGCTGTTCTAAGCTGCAAAGGTGAATCAAGACTACTCGAAAAAGCAGATCAAGCCTTTTACGAAGAGTTCTCAAAAATAAATCACCGCTACAAAGTACTCGATTTTGCTGAAGCTAACAGCAGTCCTTGTGAACTTCAAGTCTCAGAAGCAAGCGGAAAAGCAGGTCCTTATACCTTCTCAATAGGTATAGAAGAAAAATTTGACTTAGCTGATGTCGTGGGTTTGTTTAGCCTAAACGCTAAACTCAATGCATGGCAAGAAAGTAACTAAAGGTTTAAGACATGCACTCGAGTCTGTTAATGCAATCTCACCGTCCTTATCCTGTTCCATCACGTCCTTGGGTTATGAGCATGAAGTGGCTGAACTTAGCTTTTATGCATTGGAGAGTGCCAGCAGAAAGCTTAAGACCCCTTATTCCTGAACAACTCGAGCTTGATCTTTTTGAGGGTGAAGCGTACCTTGCTGTGGTGCCGTTTGAAATGCGTGATGTTAAACCAAGGTTTAGCCCAAGTGTGCCAGGCTTGTCGCACTTTGCTGAACTGAACGTTCGTACCTATGTTAAGGCAGATGGCAAAGCTGGAGTATGGTTTTTTAGTCTAGATGCTGCGAATGCTATTGCGGTCATGCTAGCTCGAGCTGGGTTTTTCTTGCCGTATTTTAATGCCAAAATGTCTTGCCTTGTTATGAATGACACGGTCTTTTACCATAGCCAGCGCTTTCATAAAGGGGCAACTCAGGCAGAGTTTGTAGCTAGTTATAAGGCAACAAGCCCGGTTTACTTAGCTAAACCGGGTAGCCTTGAACATTTTTTGACGGAGCGTTATTGCTTGTATAGTGCCAATAACAGGGGAGAGGTCTTTCGGGGTGAGATTCACCATGAACCTTGGCCTTTACAGCAGCTTGAAACAAGTATTCAGCTGAACCAAATGACAGAACAGCTGAATATTGAGTTAGCTAATGAGCAAGCTTTGCTTCATTTTGCCAAAAGGCTTGATGTGGTTGCGTGGTTACCTGAAAAACTTTAGAAAGAGAATGACTCTTCATCTAAAGCGAGAAGCACATCACTACCTGCTTTGATGCGGCGTTTTAAAGCAGAGGTTTCAGGTAGTAAATGTGCGTAAAAAAACTTAGCGGTATGTAGCTTGGCTTCATAGAACTTAGCTTCTTTGCCGTCTAGTTTATCTAGAGCAACTCGAGCCATTTTTGCCCACAAATAACCATAGGTTAAAAAGCCAATGAGTCTAAGGTAAGCGGTTGCGGCGGCACCTATCTCGTCAGGGTTTTTCATGGCTTGCATACCTATCCACATAGTTATTTCTTGTACATCTTGCCCTAGCTTTGCTAAAGGCTGAACAAACTCAGCCATGGCCTCATTAGCCATATTTTCTTTTATAAATGCCTCGACAATGGCGCCAAATTTTTTGAGTTTTTCACCGCCATCACGTAAGACTTTACGCCCAATTAAATCAAGGGCCTGAATACCATTGGTGCCTTCGTAAATAAGAGAAATGCGCACATCACGAACGTACTGCTCCATACCCCACTCTTTAATGTAGCCATGACCGCCATAAATCTGCATACCTAAATTACAAACATCAAGACCATTATCTGTCATGAAGGCCTTAGCTACGGGCGTTAACAAGGCAACTAAGTCCCCTGCATCTGCTCTAGTTTGCTCATCAGGGTGGTTTGATTCGATATCTAACTGCAAAGCTAACCAATTAGCAAAAGCTCGAGCGCCTTCATTGTAGGCTTTTTGGGTTAAAAGCATGCGGCGTACATCGGCATGAACTATGATGGGGTCGGCTTCTTTTTCGGGTGCTTTTACCCCTGACAAAGAGCGGCTCTGAACGCGGTCCTTGGCGTAAGCTAAGGCATTTTGAAATGATATTTCACCTAAACTAAGCCCCTGCATGCCTGTATCAAGACGTGCGGTGTTCATCATCGTGAACATGGCGCTCATGCCTTTATGTTCTTGACCTACAAGGTAACCACGCGCATTATCTAAATTAAGAACCGCGGTTGCACTACCATTGATACCCATTTTGTGCTCTATAGATCCGCAATTAATTGTATTTCGCTCACCTAAAGAACCATCTTGATTGACCATAACCTTAGGCACTAAAAATAAGCTGATGCCTTTGGTACCTGCAGGTGCGTCGGGTAGTTTGGCCAGTACTAAATGAATAATGTTTTCGGTCATGTCATGCTCGCCAGCAGAAATAAAGATTTTTTGACCCGTTATGGCAAAACTACCGTCATCTAAAGGCACAGCTTTGCTACGAATCATGCCTAAGTCAGTACCCGCATGTGCTTCTGTTAAGCACATAGTGCCAGCCCATTGCCCTTCAACTAATTTAGGGAGATAAAGGTCTTTCATTGCGTCATCTGCATGAGCCTTTAAAGCGTTGTAGGCACCATGGGAAAGACCGGGGTACATGGCCCATGCGGTATTTGCACTACCAACCATTTCACCGACATTTATTCCCAAAGTTTTAGGTAAACCCTGCCCACCATATTTGGGGTCTGCATTTAAGCCAATCCAACCGGCATCACCATACTGTTTGAACGCTTCTTTAAAGCCAGTTGGCGTTTTAACATTGCCATTATCAAAGCTACAGCCTTCACTGTCACCAACTTGGTTTAACGGCAAAAGAACATTTTCGACAAAACGCGCACTCTCATCTAAAACTTGATCTAAAAGGTCTGCATCAATATCTTCAAAGCCATTTAGCTTTTTAAGTTCAGCTTCAGTGTCAAAAACCTCGTGCATAACAAAGCGCATATCTCGTAATGGGGCTTTATAGTCAGGCATAACTTACCTCCGATGAGTTATTCATAATTCCTAGAGCATAGCAAGCTTGAAAGCAGCTAAACCATGTAAAACCTAGCAATTTTGTACTAAGTACAATTTTAGCACAATCACAATATAAGTTACAGCCAAGAGCCTAAAAAACGAGGTAAGTTAAACGCATGTCAAGCTATGACGCAGTCGTACTCGGATCAGGCCCAAACGGATTAGCCGCCGCCATAACCCTAGCCAAAGCAGGTCAAAAGGTACTGCTAATAGAAGCCAAAGAAACCCTTGGCGGAGGCATGCGCACAGCCGAACTCACCCTAGCCGGTTTCAAACATGATGTTTGCTCAGCCATTCATCCCTTTGCACTCGCATCCCCCTTTTTTAAAGAACTCCCCCTAGACCAATTTGGACTCGAGTGGATTCATTCACCTGCCGCCATAGCCCATCCCCTAGATCAAAAAACAGTGCTTTCTTATACCTCATTAGCACAAACTGCAGCCGGCTTAGGTAGAGACAAAACTGCCTACAAAAATCTATTCGAACCCCTAGTAAATGCCTGGGATGACCTAACCCAAGACATACTTGGCCCACTATTAAAACTACCAAAGCACCCAATCAGTCTCGCAAAATTTGGCCTAAGAGCCTTACCTTCAGCCAAACTACTAGCAGACACTATCTTTAAAACCGAAGAAGCCAAAGCCCTTTTTGCCGGCATAGCCGCACACGCTATTTTGCCCTTAACAGATATAGCTACCTCAGCTGCAGCCCTCATGCTAGGCACCCTAGGCCACCGCGTAGGCTGGCCTTACCCCAAAGGAGGTGCACAAAGTTTAGCTGACGCAATGGGCGCATACTTTATAAGCCTCGGAGGAGAGATACAAACAGGCTGGGAAGTTAAAAACCTAAAAGAACTCCCCCCAGCAAGCAATACACTATTAAGCATCACCCCCCAGCAATTCCTCAACATGACAGACGAGCTACCCAACGCCTACAAACAAACACTCGAGCGTTTCAAGTACGGCGCTGCTGCCTACAAAATAGATTACGCACTGTCAGAAGCAGTCCCATGGAAAGATAAAACTTGCTTGCAAGCAGCCACCGTTCACTTAGGTGGTAGTTTAAACGAAATAAATAAATCAGAACAACGATTTGCAAAAGGCTTAGCACCAGAAAAACCCTACGTTTTAGGTGCACAACAAAGCCTCTTCGACGAAACTCGAGCGCCAAAAGGAAAGCACACCTTCTGGGCGTATTGCCATGTACCCAACGGCTTCCAAGGGGACGCTAGCCAAGCCATAGAAGCCCAAATAGAAAGATTCGCACCAGGCTTCAAAGACTGCATTCTGGCAAAAAACATCATGACACCCCAAGATTTACAAAGCTATAACCCCAACTATATCGGCGGAGATATTAACGGAGGCGCAGCTACCCTAAAGCAACTCATCATCCGCCCAAACCTATCCCCGAACCCCTACAAAACACCCCTCAAAAACACCTACCTATGCTCATCCTCCACCCCACCCGGCGGAGGTGTACACGGCATGGCAGGCTACAACGCAGCAAACAGCATCCTAAAAAAAGACAGATGAGAATATAAAAATGATAAACTCGAGCTCATGCAAACACACAACTGGCTAAGAGGCATCCGCGGCGCAACCACTGTAGACCAAGATGACCCTGCACTCATTCACGAAGCAACCATCGAACTCCTAAAAACCATGCTCGTACAAAACGAAATAAGCGACCATGAAGTTATAGCTTCCATCTTTTTCACAACCACACCAGATTT
>CAYGTA010000035.1:0-3792 GCA_964352605.1 uncultured bacterium
GTCTCATTTTACCAAGCAGGGTAAAGCACAAGATGCTGATAGGACTTCTGTTTTAGAAGGCTACGGTCTAAGTGTTATTCGTTTTACAAATACTGAAGTTATGACCTGCTTTGAAGGTGTTTGCTTTCAGATAAGTGAGCAGCTTAAACGCTAAACCAATTAGCTACTGAACGCTCGAGTTCTTCTGGGCTGTAGTTTTGGTCAATGTAGTGTAATATCGTTTTGACTTCTTCAGGGCTGGCTGCGAGTTCTGATTTTATGTTGTTTAGGTCGTATACCGAGCCGCTTGGTTTTAGGTTTTCATCTATGTGTAGGGTGATTTGGTTGCGGTGTTTCATGAGTTGCTCGTAAACTCCAGCGTAGATCATGGGGTCGTAGCTTGCTTGTTTGGTTTGGCTTAGTTTTAGGTGTACTGCGAGTTCTTGTACGTCTTGCCAGAGTAAAGCTAGAACATTGGGGGGTGCATCTGCATTTTCGCGTTCGTGTTGGGGGTGGCTTATGCTTTTTGCTCTTGCTTGTTCTATGAGGTTTCGTATGCGTTTTGAGGGTACAGGTAAGATGAATAGGGTTTCTTGACTGGCTAATATGCTTTCGGTAGCATCGTTTTGTTTTTGTACGAGTTCTATGAGTCTGTTACCAATTAAGGGTACTTCGCCTATCAAAATATCTGCTTGGTTTTGGTGTTTGTCATGCCAGTTTTTTATGCCTTGTCTTGCCCATAGCCCAACGGCTTTTCTTATACCTGCGTGAGTCACACCGTTTATTTCTGGGTATTTAGCGAGTATGTCGGGTGTTTCAAAGGATGCTCTTGTGACATCCCATTGTAGTAAGTGAACGTTTCTATGGGCTTGCTTTGCGAGTAGTGAGAGTTGTTGTAAGTAGAGGCTTTTGCCGACACCGGGCAGGCCGGCAAATAGAACGATTTTTTTGTCTTTAATAGTTTCTTGAAAGCTTGTGTAGAGTTCGCTGTTGGGCGTTAAGATGAGTTTAGACATGATTATCCTCTGCTTATCTAAATCTATCTGCGCTGGGTACATCACCAATGGGTACTTCTATGAGTGTAGGTGTGTTGTTTACGCTCATGCCTTGTTTGATGGCTTGCCTGAATGCTTGGGGGGTTTGGGCTTTTAAGGCTTGTGCACCAAAGGATTCTGCCATTTTTATAAAGTCAGGGTTATGCAAGTTACTAGCTATAACGCGGTTATCGTAAAGGCTTTTTTGCATTTGTTGCACGTTGCCGTACTGATTGTTGTTAAAGACAATGTTGATGAGTCCAATGTTGTGCTGCACGGCTGTAGCGAGTTCTTGTACGGCAAACATAAAGCCACCGTCACCTGCTATAGAAATGACAGGAACGTCTGGCTTGGCAACTTTCACCCCTAAGGCAGTCGGGAAACCATAACCTAGCGTGCCTTGATAGCCTGTAGATATGAAGGTTCTTGGGTGATAGGTGGGGTAAGCAATGCGGCTGGCAAAGCCAACTTGGGTGAGTTCATCTACAAAAATGCCATCTTCACCAAGTTCCTCTCGAATGATATCAAGGTAGGTCATTTGGGGTTCTAGTACGCCGACTTCTTTACGCCATGCGTTTTTAAAGCTTGTTAATTCTTCTTCACGAGAAGCTCTGGCTATATTGTGCTTAGCGCTTTCTTCAATGAGTAAAGGCAAAGCATCTTCAGCTCGAGCTGTTATAGCGATGCTTGGTGGCGTAAAACGCAAGTGACTTAAGGCATCTACATCTAAACGAATGATTTTGGGTTTGTGAGTGCTTGACCATTTTTGCATAGCAACGCGCATGTTGCTGCCAATTGCAATGACCACATCAGCTTTATCCCAAAGTTTTTTAGCTGGAGGCTGATGCACACTCAAATAATGCCGGGCATCTAAAACACCTTGCCCTGTTCGGTATGCCACCACGGGTGCTTGCAGCATTTCAGCAAGCTGACGCACTTCTGCACTACAGTCTAGCGCGCCACCGCCAACAAAGATAAGGGGGTTTTTAGCTTCACCGAGTAACTTAGCAGCTTCACCAATGGCATCTGCATCTAGTGGTGGAAAGTAAGGCTCGAGTGTTTGGCTTGTCATATCTACAACGGCTTGTTCTTGCAGTACATCCATGGGTACTTCTAAGCCTACGGGCTGGGGTCTGCCTGCCTGCATTTGTTTAAAGGCTTCTGCTACTTTGCTGGGCACTTCGCTAGGGCTGTTGACGCGCTCTGCCCATTTGGTGAGGGAGCGCATAACGCCAAGCTGATCAGGAATTTCATGTAGCACGCCTAGGTCTTTCCCAAGGGCTTTACGAGGAATTTGCCCAACCAAGCAAAGTACTTTAGCGTTTAGCCCATAAGCAGTGGCTAGTGCTGCGGATGCATTTAGAAAACCCGGGCCAGGAACCACACTGTAAACACTGGCTTTACCTGTTGCTAAGTGACTACCTAAGGCCATGTAGGCAACACCTTGTTCATGCCGTGAGTGAATTACTCTAATGTGCTCAGCGTGGTCATAAAGCGCGTTGTAAAGCCAGTCATTTTGTACACCCGGTAGACCAAAAACAGTATCAACACCTTGATTAATTAAAGCTTTAACGACAGCTTCGCCGCCTGTAAGTTTTTGTGTCATAACAGTATTTCTGAATAGCTGATAGTAGATGGTTGGTAGTAAGCAGTCGCCGAATTTTGACGTTTCTGCCTACGCAAACAAAGCTGACTCATGAATTCACAATAGACTTCATAGCGTTTACAAATGCCTCATTAGCCTCAGGTAGTGCAACGCTCACCCGCAAATGATTTGTTAAGCCAAAGGCAGGGCGAACCATGACATTATGATCTTGTAACGCTTGCGTTAAACCGTCAGGTGTGAAGCCCTCAGGAATCTCAAACAACACAAAATTTGCTTGACTTGGCCATACTCTAAGACCTAAAGCAGATAAACTCGAGCTTATTAAGTCACGTCCTTTATCGTTATTTGCTACGGTTTTTTGTACATGCTCTAAATCACTTAAGGCTGCCTCAGCAGCGTTAAGACCCAAAGCACCAATATGAAAACTATTCTTCTTAGACTCGAGCTTTTCAATAATGTCGGGTCTGGCGATACCGTAGCCTACACGCAGGCCTGCCATGCCGTAAGATTTAGAAAAACTATGCACAATGAGTAGATTCTTGCCTGCTTTAACAGCGGCTTTAGCGTCAGGTAAATCCATACCTGTTACAAAGTGAAAGTAGACTTCATCATAAACAACCAGAACATCATCAGGAATAGCGTCAAGTAGCTCATCAAAAAGCTCTTGCCCAAACGTTGTACCTGTTGGGTTATTAGGGTTACATAAGTAAACCACTTTGGTGCTAGGCGTAATGGCAGCCTTAATAACTTCAGGACGAAATGCAAAACTCTCAGCATCTAAAGCAGCATCTATAACCTCAGCACCCATCTGCTGAGCAGTACGCTCATAAACAGGAAAAGCCGGCTTAGAAATAACAATACTCGAGCTTGCATCTAGATAAGCGAGTGATACAAGTCTGAGTACATCACAGCCACTGTTAGCTGTTACAAAATGCTCTGCATTTAAATCACTTTGATGAACGCTGGCTAGTTTTTCTTTTAGGTTTGCATCTGTACTTGGTGGGTAAAGCCCGAGGGTGGGCACGGTTTCTTGAAGGGCCTGCATGGCTTTAGGGGAAGGGCCAAAAGGATTCTCATTAGCAGACATTTTAAACATGGTTGCTGCTCGTTTTGAACCTACAGCCTCTTCGGGGGATACATTGGTTTTGTATGCTTGACTCATTTTGATCTCCG
>CAYGTA010000035.1:3892-10883 GCA_964352605.1 uncultured bacterium
CTTCAAACAAGCTGCCTTCTTCAAACCAACTACGTGGTGCGGGTGCACCCCAAAGAGTTTGACGTTGCGGATCTTTTAGCTTCCAAGCTATCGGCTCATGGTCAGGGTCAACCGTCATGTAGTCACTATTATAAATCTCTAAACGATGCCCATCAGGGTCACGAATGTAAAGAAAAAATGCGTTGCTAATGCCATGTCTACCCGGTCCTCTTTCTATATTTGCCAAGTAACCCGTAGTGCTCATGAGATCTAGTAAATGAATGATATGAAGTGCCGTAGGAACCCAAACAGCAGAGTGATGCAAGCGTGGCCCAATGCCATTTGTAAACGCTAAATCATGCACGTTACCTTTACGGTGCGCCCAGACTGCCCAAATGGCATCGGCATTAGCAGGGTCGTACGTGTACTCAGTTGCTCTAAAGCCAAGATGCTGCGAGTAAAAATCATAGTGCGCTTCAACATTTGGTGAAAACACATTAAAGTGATCAATGCGCATAGGATGCATACCCTTATAGTCACTGTAATGCTGAAGTTTAGAAGCTACTTTATCCATTTTAAAGTAAAACTCAAGAGGCATGCCAAAAGGGTCTTGCGTGTGAAGCGTGCGTCCCTGAGCATGTTTTTCAACCCAAGCTGTGGCTAAACCCTTTGCTTTGAACATGGCTTCGGCTTTATCTAGGTCATCTTCACTAAAGACCTTAAATGCTAAGCGCTTTACGTTTTGTTCAGATGATTTAAGCAAAATATAAGAATGATGATTTCTTTCTTCAAGGCATCGTAAGTAAAGAGCATTGTCTGTTTGCTCAGTAAGAATATAGCCGAGCGTATCAACATAAAAGGCTTTGCTTGCTTCTAAATCTTTAACGCCTAACTCAATATGACTTAAGCGAACTGTATTAAATTCGGGGTACAAATTAGGTGCTTTTAGATGCATCTTAGGCTCCTAATTTAGGGATGTGGTGCTCGCCTAAAGCCACAGCAATATTTTTGGTTTCCATGTAAAAGTCAAAACTATAATCTGGTCCGCCATCTCGGCCTATGCCGCTGGCTTTCATGCCTCCAAAGGGTGCGGGTAAGTGGCGTACATTTTGGCTGTTAATCCAGATCATGCCTGCTTCTAGTTTTTGTGCAAAGCTGTGTGCTCTTGTTATGTCTTTTGTCCATATATAGCCTGTTAGGCCGTAGTCACTATCATTGGCTATAGCGAGTGCATCTGCGTCGGTATCAAATGGAATGGCGGTTAAGACAGGGCCAAAGATTTCTTCTTGTGAAATACGCATTTTGTTTTCTGCTTGTGTAAATAAGGTAGCTTCAACAAAATTTCCTTTGCCTTCTAAGGCCTTACCGCCAGCGGCAATGGTGGCACCATCTTCTTTTGCAATGTCAAAGTAGCTACAAACTTTATTAAAGTGGGTTGGGTGAATTAAGGGACCTATTTCAGTTGCAGGGTCAAACGGATCACCTACGCTTATTTTTTTGACGCGTTCAGCTAGTCTAGCTGTAAATTCATCATAAATACTACGCTCAACGAGTAAACGACTCGAGCTTGTGCAGCGTTCTCCGTTTAGACTGTAAATCATAAAGATGGCTGCGTCTAAGGCCCTGTCTAGGTCAGCGTCAGCGAATACTATGACGGGGTTTTTTCCGCCTAGTTCAAAGTGAACACGTTTTAGGGTGTTTGCGCCTTGGCGCATAATGTGGCTACCTGTTTGGCTTTCGCCTACAAAGGCAACTGCTTTTATGTCTGGGTGTTCGCTTAGGCTTTTGCCGGCTGTTTCACCAAAGCCGTTGACCATATTTATGACACCTTTGGGTATGCCTGCTTCGCTCATGAGTTCGTGTAAACGCATGGCAGTTATGGGGCTAAACTCAGCTGGTTTATGTACGACTGTGCAACCTGCTGCTAGAGCGGGTGCGATCTTCCAAGTAGAAA
The DNA here is from genome assembly GCA_964352605.1 of uncultured bacterium. Classification (GTDB taxonomy): domain Bacteria; phylum Deinococcota; class Deinococci; order Deinococcales; family Trueperaceae; genus JAHEBB01. Next base: position 5,826 of record CAYGTA010000035.1, read on the forward strand.
GCATAAAAGGTGTATTCCAAGGTGTTATGACGCCTACAGGGCCAATGGGTTCACGTAGTGTGTAGTTAAGGAATTCTTCGGTGGGTAAGCTTTTGCCGTTTCTTGCTTCTTCGCATTTATCAGCAAAGAAACGGTAGTTAGCTGCGCCTCGTATGGCGGCTTTGCTCATAAAGCGAATGGTTTGACCTGTATCTAACACTTCTAGAAGGGCAATTTCTTCGGCATTCTTTTCGATTAAGTCACCCACTGCGTGAAGTACATCGCGGCGGTGTTTAGCTGGCATATCACGCCATGCAGGGAAAGCCTCAGCGGCAGCTTTAGCAGCTTTGTCAATGTCTTTAGCATTGCTAGAAGCAACTTTGCAAAGAGCTGAATTATCTATAGGGGTACTTGTTTCAAAGGTTTCACCAGAAACAGCATTGACATGTTCACCCTTAATGATGTTTTGTACGCCTTTTGACTTTATTTTTTCTAAATAAGCGTAAGACTTTGCTCTGTTTTCAGCTGCGCTCATAGAGGAATCCTAATAACATTTTCAGCATCTTCTTCACCCTCAATAGGTTCAGCATCTTCTGTTTCCCAAACAATGTCATTAACAAGCTCGCCAAGACCTTCAACTTGTAAACGCATAACATCACCCGGATGCACATGGCTTATGCCTTTGGGGGTTCCAGTCATAATGACATCATCTTTCTCTAGAGTCATGAAGCGGCTAATGTACTCGATTAACTCAGGAATGCGCCAGATCATCTCTTGGGTGGAGCCTTCTTGACGAATTTCATCATTAACATAAGCTTTGAGTTCTAAATTATCTGGGTCTTTTATTTCGTCTGCAGTCACGTAATAAGGGCCTAAGGGACCAAAGGTATCCCAGCCTTTACCGCGAATGGGAGGGCGGAAAGTGTTTATAACAAAGTCTCGCACCACAAGGTCATTGGCAATAGAGTAACCACCAATGTAGTCATAGGCATCTTTGGCTTTCACACGGCGAGCATCTCGACCAATAATGGCGGCTAACTCTACTTCGTAATGCATAAACTTAGCGCCCTGCGGGTAAACAACACTGCCTTTATGAGGTAGTAAAGATGTATTTGGTTTCCAGAAAAGGGCTGGGTCTTTGGGCTGCGTTAAGTTAAGCTCTGCTGCGTGGTCATTGTAGTTAAGGGCGAGTGCAATGACTTTACCGGGTTTAACGGGTAGTAACCACTGAACATCATCTGGCTTATGTCCTTCGCCAGCATAATCAATAAGGATGCCTTCATCATTTAAGTGACCATGAAGGGTCCGACCGTTGGCTATGAAATTTGCTTTTTTCATGAACTCATGCCTACACGCTCAAAGATGCCATATTTTGCGAGTACTTCTTTTAGAATTTTTTCATTTTCAGGCATCATGGGGCCAAGAGGTAAGCGCCATTGGGCTTCGCAAAGACCCATCATGCTTAAGGCTGTTTTTAAGGGGGCTGGGTTGACTTCTATAAAGAGCACATCGTTAAGCTCGAGCATTTTGTAGTGCAGTTCTCTTGCTTTGTCCCATTGGCCTGCCGCTGCGTAGTTATACATGTCCGCAATTTCACGTGGGGCTACCACACCGGTTGCGCTTACGTGGCCTGAGCCACCTAGGGTGAGCATGGGGTAGGTGGCGGTTTCTGCGCCACAGTAAACGCCAAAGTCGTGACCTGCTTCTACGAAGGTGTAGCTGACATCATCTATGTTTTTGGTGGCGTGTTTAACGCCGACTATGTTGGGGCATTCGGCTCTTAAGCGGCCTATGGTTTTGGGTTCTATGTTGACGGCGGTTCGCCCAGGGATGTTGTAAAGCATGATGGCTGTGTTAGGAATGCTTTTGGCTATGGTGCTGAAGTAGGTAAACAAATTATTTTGGTTGGGTTTTATGTAGTAAGGGCTAATGATGAGCACAGACTCTGCGCCGAGCTCATGAACTGCGTGATGGGTTAAGTCCATGGTTTCATCAAAGTTCGTGGTGCCTGTACCCGGCATGACAGGGACGCGACCGTTTACGGTTTTCATGACAAATTCTGAAATGTGTTTACGCTCGTCAATGCTTAAAGATGAGGGTTCGCCAGTTGTGCCTGTACAGCCAAGCCCGTGTGAGCCTTCGCGGATTTGGTACTCAATGATGTTTGCTAGGGCAGCCTCATCAATATGATTGTCTGAGCCTGTGAAAGGGGTTGGTAGGGGAACGAGTGAGCCTTTGGGTAACTGCATTTTGCCTCCATTTAGTTAATATGTTAAGTTTATAGTTAATATGTTAAGTTGTTATAATATGCTTTGTCAATACGCACAGCAAAGCTCAAAGATAAGCCAACTTAGGAGAAGCTCCAAACGTGCCAGACCCAACTAACAGCCCAAAAGAAAAAACTCGAGCTTTTCCAGCGTTTAAACAGTCACTACCTATGCTGCTCATGCGGGCACGAGATGCTGCCATGCTGCACTTCAGACCTGTTTTGGCGCAAGCTGACTTAACCGAACAGCAATGGCGAGTCATGCGCGCTCTTTATGACGAAGGTGCAAGCGATATATCTAGTTTAGCCAAAACGTGCCATATTCTGTTACCTAGCATGTCAGGTATTTTAAAAAGATTAGAAGCGAGAGGCTTAACAGAACGCACCGCCAAGCAAGATGACCAACGCAGCTCGCTTATTTCACTCACCAAAGAAGCCCAAAACCTCATAGAAGAACTTGCCCCACAACTCGAGCTTCGTTATCTTGAGATTAAAGAAAAAATGGGCGAGAAGCAGCTTGAAGATTTGTACGCGCTACTTTATGAGTTAGAAGAAAAACTTAGTTGAACAGGGTTATCCACAGCCTGTGGATAACCCTGTTGAGTTGCACATAATATGAAAAACAAAGCATTAATGTCATACTTATACGTATGGACTATGAACTATTTGCAAATACAGGGGTTAGAGTCTCAGAATTATCCTTTGGAACCATGTCTTTTGGTGATACTGCTGACGAGGCAGAATCTAAGAGAATGTTTGATGCCTGCCTGAACGCAGGTATAAATCTTTTTGATTGCGCAAATGTTTATGCAAAAGGACGCTCTGAAGAAATTTTAGGCGATCTCATGCAAGGCATGCGAGATGAACTCATTATTACAAGTAAAGTACAAGGCAAAATGGGAGCAGATATCAACGATGGCGGCTTATCTCGCAGGCATATTGTTAAGGCTATAGAGGACAGTTTAAAAAGACTCAAAACGGATCGTTTAGATATTTATTTTGTGCATAAATTTGATAATTTGACGGCGATAGAAGAAACCTTGCGCGCCCTAGATGACCTTGTAAAACAAGGGCTTGTTTTGTACTTAGGGGTTAGTAATTGGGCTGCGTGGCAAATAGCGAAAGCCCTTGGTATTTCTGCGCATGAGCAACTTTCAAGGTTTCAAGTCATTCAACCTATGTACAACCTTGTAAAACGCCAAGCAGAAGTTGAACTACTACCGTTGGCTTTAAGTGAAAATCTTGCTGTTGTACCTTATAACCCCTTAGGTGCGGGCCTCTTAACGGGTAAATACTCAACCACAAGCAAGCCAGAGCAAGGACGCCTTGTTGAAAACAGCATGTACAACAAGCGTTACCAAGATCATCAGAATTACGAAATTGCAGAACGATTTGTGGCTTACGCTAAAGAAAAAAATGTGAACCCTGTTACCTTAGCGGTTGCGTGGGTAAAAGCGCACCCTGCTATTACTTCACCTATCATCGGTGCTCGTAACGCAGAGCAGCTCAAAGACTCATTAGCAGCAGCCGACTTTGACATGTCAGACGAAATGTATAAAGACATTGCTAGTTTGTCACCAGAGCCACCGCCTGCAACTGACAGAACGGAAGAAAGACTCTAATTTAGGCTTAGAACATCAGGTTTAATGCCTGACTTAGCAATGAGCTCTTCATAATCACTATCAGATAGAGGATGTCGCCCAGAAACTGCAACAAAGGCAGCCTCTATCACATTACTACCCAAACTACGCCCATCAAACCTAGGAGTTGTCGTAATAAGGGTTTTTAAGCCCCTTGCTTTAAGCATAGCAACATCTGCTTCGGTCGTGGTTTGAGTAAGAATGATTTTACCCGTTAAGTGTTGGGGTAAGTAACGCCTTATAAGATGAAAATCACCCGTAATAACATCTGCCTCATCAAAGTATTTCTTACGCCAATCAGACTTTGTTTCCTCTTGTTTCTCACCCATAGGGTAAACCCAGTTAATAGGTAACTGCGTTAACGGTGGGCAAATAAGTCTAGCAACCCTATTAACAGTAGCTAAGCTTTTCAAAGGAATTGGCAGCCCCAAAAAAAACACAATATCAGCAAAGCTAATATCTGCACCTAAATCACTCAAGGTTTCAGCCATACCAAAATTCTCAACCCCAGAAACCATAAGTACTTTTTTTGTTTTCCAATCAAGCAAATCATTAAGCTCATAAACAACCTTGCGCTCTAACGTAGCTTTAAGCCCCGCACCACAAACCGTAGCTGTATTAGGTGCATTTTTAGCTAAGGCTACTGCTTCACGCAAGTAATAGCGCTTACCCCCTGCCTGAATAAACAAAACCACGCCCCCCAAGCCAAGTGCGTCCACCTTGCCATCTAAATCCCTTAGCATAACAGCAGCTTTTTTTAAATCACCATCTGTACCTAGTCGCTCAATAAGTACAGACTGACCTAACAACTCAACCTCAACACGCTTATCACGCATACTCGAGCCTGTGCTTACACTCACTACATGTTTTGTTGCCATAAAAGTAGTTTACCCTCAACTGTTTTGTTGAGGGTAGTGTAAAGCTGAATTTTAAAAGTGTTTAGCCTTTGCTGCGAATACGCGGGTCAAGTGCGTCACGTAGACCGTCACCCATGAAGTTGACGCAAAGTACGACTAGCGATATAAACAAGCCTGGCCACACCACGCGCATGGGTGTAAGCGTTAAAAAGTCTTTGCCATCAAAAAGTAATCGACCCCAAGTGGGTACGTCACTAGGAAAGCCTAACCCTAGAAAAGATAAAGCTGATTCAGTAATAATGGCGGTTGCCATGCC
>CAYGTA010000035.1:10983-13336 GCA_964352605.1 uncultured bacterium
AAACTATCTCGGTAGAGCATAATGACAACGAGTAATAAGGGTAAGCGGGGGAGTGCAAAGAACATGTCGGTAAAACGCATGAGTGGGCCGTCTAGCTTAGATACATAGCCGGCTAGCAAGCCTATAAGCGTACCAATAAAGATGCTTATAAGCATGGATACTACGCCTACAGCTAGCGATATGCGCCCACCGTAGAGGTTTGCAGCAAATAAGTCTCTACCTAAGTTATCTGTACCAAAAGGGTGCGTCCATGAAGGGGTTTCATTTCTTGCACGTAAGTCACTATAGTTCGGGTCTATTGGCCAAAGTAAAGGGCCAATAAGAACCGCTATAACAATAATGCTAAAAATAATTAAGCCAACCAGTGCGCCTTTATGTTTGGCAAATTGCTTCCAAGTGTCCATCCATTGTGGGCGCGATTTTTCTACTTTTTGTTTGGGTAATGAGGTCGGGGATATAGAAGCCATGTAATTCCTTAACTGTAACGAATTCTTGGGTCTAAAAGCCCATATGCAACATCTGCGACTAAATTAAAGACAACAATCAAAATGGCAAAAATAAAGGTGAGGGTTTGTACTAAAGGTATATCTGCATTGTAAATACCCTGAATAAGTAAAGCCCCTAAACCATTAATACGAAAGATTTGCTCTGTAATGATGGCGCCACCAAAAATAGCAGGAATGCCAAGTGCTATTAGGGTAACAAGCGGAATCATGCTGTTTCTAAGAACATGACCCATTACAACAACATTTTCTTGTAAGCCTTTAGAGCGAGCGGTACGTGCATAATCTTGAGATAAATTATCAAGCATAGAGGAACGTAAAAAACGACTTAACTGCGAGGCGTTAAAAAAGGCAAGTACGGTAACAGGCATAATCATTTGTTTGACTTGCTGAACAAAGCTACCCCAGTCTTTTACAACCAATGTAGTGTCATAAATCGAAGGAAACCATCTTAAATTTACACTAAAAATGATAATGGCGAGTAGGCCTGTAAAGAAGGTAGGTACAGAAAAGCCAATCATAGAAATAAAGGTACCTACTTGATCAAAAATAGAGTACTGTTTATAAGCAGATATAACCCCTACTGGAATGGCAATGAGAATACCAAAAATATAAGCTAAACCCAAAACCCATAAGGTTTGGGGCATGCGTTCGGCAATAGAGTCAACGACAGGAGCTCTGGTTTGCCAAGATACTATACGTGTTCTGTTTTCAGAATCACCAAAGCTAAGCCCTGTGGTGCTTTCTATATAATTTAAAGGCTCGCTAACAAAAAATTGTTGTACCCATTTTAGATACCTGACATGCATGGGCGCATCTAAACCCAGTGATCTTTTGATGTTCTCACGTACTTCAGGCGGAATAGTTAAAGGTAAATTACCTGTCGGGTCATTTGGAGCGGTATCAAGAATAAAGAAAATGACAAAGCTAATAACCAGCAATGTCGGAATTGAAATAAGAATACGTCTAATAATGTACTGAAACATAAGTTAAATAAGAGCATTCAGGTAGGGAGCAGGGAGTATGGATATGTCCATACTCCCTAAAGTTAAGACTCCCTGACTAAATTACTCTGAGCGACTCCAGTCCGCGATATTCCAAAGTTCACTGTCCCAAGCATTAATAGCATTGCCTACAAGAGAGTTAGCTTTTGCTGAAACACTACCACGGTGAATCAAAGGAATTTGGGCGTAGTTCTGAACAATGATGTCATTAATTTGCTTACCAATTTCACCACGTGTTTCTAGATCTGCAGTGTTAGCAAGTTCAGCAACAAGTGCATCTAGCTCAGGGTTACAGTAACGCATAATGTTAGTACCTAACCAGCCTGAATCAGGGGTAGGAATTGCATCACAAGTCCAGCCAGCAAAGTATGCTTCTGGGTCAGTACCACTAAAACCATTTGTGTACATTTCAACATCAGAGTAAAACTTCTGGAATGTATCTGGGCTACTAGGGTCACCACCGAAGAATACAGAAGCGTCAATATTGCGAAGCTCTGTTTCTACGCCAATTTCACTCCACCATTGCTTAACAAGTGCTTGTGTTTCTTGACGAACAGCGTTGGTTGAGGTTTGGTAAAGGAAGCTTAAGCGCTGACCTTCAGCATTTACACGAACACCATCACTACCAACAATCCAGCCAGCTGCATCAAGAAGTGCGTTAGCGCCTTCAATATCTTGAACTAAGCAACCATCATTAGCAGTTGAAACATAAGCAGCAGGTGCAGGAACAACATTACAGGTAGCTTGACCAGCAGCACCGTAACCAATTTCAGTTAAGATTTCACGATCAATTGCCATAGATAATGCCTGACGAACAGCAGCATCAACTAAGATGGGGTGAGCATT
>CAYGTA010000035.1:13436-18775 GCA_964352605.1 uncultured bacterium
GCAGGTTTTGCAGGGTCACGGTAGTTAGGGTTAGCTTCATAGACAACAACATCATTAGGACGGAAGTCCGTAATCATGAAGGGGCCTGTTCCAATAGGTGCAAAGTTTTGCTCTGTGCAAGATGCAGCGTTAGCACCAAGGCAGTCAGCAAACTGAGCAGCTTGAAGAATAGGGCCAGTGTAACTAACAAAAGCTGAGTAAGGGAAAGGCTTAGGAACGCTAAAGTTGATTCTTACATTCAAATCATCAAGAGCTTCAATGCTTTCAACATCAGCGAAGTTAGCAGCTTGTTGGCAACCTGACTCTTCATTCATACAGTACATGCCTGTAAACACAACATCAGCTGACGTTAAAGGTGTACCGTCAGACCATAAAATGCCTTCAGTTAGTGTCCAAGTAATGCTAGTTAAGTCTTCAGAAATACCACCATTAGCAACAGTAGGAATTTCGTCTACAAGTCTAGGAATTAAGTTACCGTCGGGGTCATAGCTAGCAAGAGGCTCAATAACAGGGGCAGCACCATCTAAATCTTTAGTACCACCAGAAAGGTAAGGGTTAGGAATAGAAACAGCTTGCCAATACAAAATCGTTGCTTCACCAGCGCTACCGCGCTGCGCAAATGCAACATTAAAAATCATTCCTAAAATAAAAGCTACCAATAATAATTTTGTCTTCACACAATCCTCCAAGAAGTGTTTAGGGGTTCATAACGTTTGTACGAGTAGATTTCTGAGATGTAGTTAATCGTTAAGGTATCACCTCCAAAAAACGTATCTTGCTATTGTATACAAATATCTACACATTTTGCATCCCCTAGAGCTTGAAAAACTTAATGAAACCTTATAAAAGCATAAAAAGCTTTACCAATAAGCAGTAAAAAGAGCTAAAAAGCGGTTTTCTGTAAATAGGTATTCAGACAGCTTATCATTAAATTGATGACAGCGCGCAAACAACCTTGCCATCATTCTAGCTATCCCAAAGTTCTAAAACACGCTTGTGTTTAGCTGCTGCAACCACGCGTCTAGGGTCTTCCTCTGGCAAAACTTCTAAGCTAGCCTCCCAGAGTTCAAGATCATCTTTAAATCGCTCCGCAAGATCAAGAAGAACTTCAGAATCAGCTGATTTCAAGGCAGACTGACGCAACATTTCATTAAACGTTTCTCGTGCCTCAATAATACCAGGTGCTTTAGACTTAGCTAACAAAACACCCTTAGAAAGCTCCAAAGCAGCCCGCAAGCGACCCTGCTTAAGATAATTCTCAAGATCAACAAAATCAGCCTGAAACCCAATATCTAACTTATAAGGCGCCCTCGAAATAGGAATGATTTTACGTAGTTTAGAAATACGCGCTTTGATTTGCGCTACCTTACCCTCATCGAGTTCAAGTTCAAGCTCGAGTTTTTCGAGGCTTATGCCGTCGGGGTTGAGGGCGAGTAGAGTGAGTATTTCGTGGAATTTGGGGTAGAGCTTTAAATCTTGGTTGTTGAGCTGTACTTTGGCTTCCCCTAAGAAGTTGAGAATGAGGGGGGCGCTGTTTTTTTGTTTCCAGAGTTCGTAGACATCTTGGAATTCTCTAACTTCACCTGCTATGAGCCTGAAGCCTGTATCTGCAAGTTCATTTAGGCCTATTTGACCTCTTTTAAGGGCAGATTTGGCAGCTTCTTTATTTTTGAGTGTGAGTTGTGCTTTGGCTATAAATACGCAAGTGCTAGCTAGGTAATGGGCTAGTAAAGGATTTTCGAAGGTGCTAGCTACGTCTTCTAGCAGCGCTAACGCTTCTTCGGGTTGGGTATTGATTAGCGTCATGGCGTAGGCAAAACTATTGAAAACCTTAATGATTCTGGAGCGGTGAGGTAACAAGTAGTGTTTTTCAGCAATACTGCTTGCCTGATCGTTTTCACCTAATTGCAATAGGCATAGGACATAGTCTTTAACAATATGCGGTGGGAAATCTTGAGCTTGAGTAAGGGGAACACTTTCAAGTAAATCGTAATTGGTTTTGTAATAAGCTAAAGCTCTGTTAGGGTCTTGCTGAGATAAATAGTAATCGCCAAGGGTTGAGCGAAAGACAAAAGCAAGGCTTGGGTAAGTATCTCTTAAGGCTTTTTCTTCATTTCGTAAGATGCTTTCAAGCCCAACGGTTTCACCTATTAATATACGAAAAAATGCCCAGTTATTAAGGACATGCATACGAAATTGCCAGTCACCCGCGCCTAGGCTATCGACACGCTGGCGTACTTCTTCCATGATAAAAGCGCCTTTTTTGTATTCACCTTTAGCGTATAGCTGTCTTTGTTGAGACTCTAAGGCTTGTACATATTGCCAGTCGTTACCTTGCAAACGACTTAGCTCAAGAAGCTCATTAGATAAGATTTCGCTTTTCTCAATATCGCGATAGCGCGTATTAACAATATATTGCTGCAACGTTATAAAGCTCTTTTTAGCGTTATAAGCTCGCTCAATATGATTCATTTGCTCTGCAGCGGGTGCCAAATGCGTTGCGTAATAAGCTCTTAAGTCAGGCGCTTCTTCTGTTTCAAGTAAAGCTTCAATTTCAGTTCTTAAACTAGCCTCTTTACTAAAACGCTTCGCAATTCTAAACCGCCAAATAAGCACTTCTTCTTTAGATTGCAAATGCTCAGGAATTCTTTTAAGCAAAGCATCAAAACGCTCAAACAGACCCCGCATCATAAGTAACTCACCCGCAGGCTCGAGTAGTTCAATAATCTTTTCAGGGGCGTGTTGTAACGCCATTTCAAAAGCTTCTAGATGCTGCTCTCTACGTACCAGCATTTGTAAATGAATGGCAGGCGGTAAGTTAGCTGCGGCACCCGGAATGCTTTCAGCACCCTCAGGTCCAGGTCTTAAAGGTGCAGGTAAATTGAGTTGCTTATGAAAGGCAACTAAGAAAGGCTCGAGTTTGTGATCTGAAAGTTTGACGAGGTTACTTAGCTCTATGTCACTTAATCTGTTTTGAGCGAAGGCTTTGGCATCTTCTTCAGTTAAGATTAAGTTTTTTTCTTGTAGCACTAGGGCGCTACTGGGTATTAAGAATTCGCTAGGGATAGTTTCAAAGGCAATAATGACTTTACTGCCAGTAGTTTGTAATTTCAATAAGTCATTTGCGAAGTCTTGTGCGTAATCTGCATTAGAGAGTATGAAGCTAATGGGTTCAAACAAAGCCAAGTTTTCTTGCAAAATGCTAAGTCCGTACTGGTAAGACATAGCGTGACCAAAGAGTTGACTACCAAATGCTCTGGTCACCGCGTCAGATAAGGCGTTACCTTGCGCTACAAGATCATTGGCATCTTCAGGTGTAAGTTTTACCCAGATGCATAAGGCTTCTTGCTCGCGGTAACTTTGTAAAATAAAAGGTACACCTGTGTCGCTAGCAGCAACAAAAACAACAGAATCAGGAGCATTTCGAAGCTGATCAGCAATACGTTGACTGAAACTTTGATTCACAATAACGTATTGTAAACCGTTTGCCCTTTCTAAGTTACATTAGCGTCACTGTGTTGTTGTTTGATTTAAAGCACGCACTCGAGTAAAGCCTAGTATGCCAACTAAGGTGGTGACGATACCTGCAATCATGTAGAGCGTGGTTGAGTGTGTAGCTGCAAAGGGGCTGGCTATAGCGTAGCCAACAATTATGGCGGTTCTTCCTACTGCCATGTAGGCGGCAAAGACACGACCATGCATTTCTTTGGGTGCTCTTTTATGAAGCATGCTGTTTATAGATACATTCATAATGCCATTTGAAATACCACCATAGATTTCAGTAATTAAAAGTACGATGTAGCGAGGAAAGGCACCTAAGAAAAATAAGGAGGTTCCCATAAAGGCCATGCTTAGCATAGTTGGGTACTCTAAATAATCTTCGTTTTTGCTGCGACCTGCTGCGGCAGAACCAAAAAGCATGCCTAAGGCCCACAGGGCAGAAAAGATACCGTAAACCAGTGGGCTTGCACCCATGACATCTCGAACTAAGAAAATAGCGCTAACGCCTACTAAAGATATAGAAATAAAGCCAATCAAAATAACTGGCATGGCCGTACCTAAAATAGGGTCTTTTCTTATAAAAGTAATACCTTCAAAGGCACCCTCAAATAGCTTTTTGGTTTTCCCTATTTTGTCAGGATAACGACGAACCCCTACAAATAAAATGATGAGTGCAGCTATAGCAAAACTTGCAGCGTCAATAAGTAAAGCAGATGCAGCGCCCAAAGTACCTAAAAGTAAGCCCCCCAAAGCAGGGCCAAAAAGCATGGCAGAGCGACTAAAGAACTCAACGGTAGCATTGACCCGCTTTGTACTAAGCTTAGAGCGCTCAGCAATGCTAGGAATAAGCGTATAAAGGGCAGGTTGACTAATGGCAAACAAACTACCCAGCAACGTTGCGCCAATAAGCAAAAAGCTAAGCTCAGTTGTATTTGCCATAGCAATAAGCAAAATGGTTTGTAGGACTTGCGTAATAATGAGAACTCGAGAAGTTTCGAATCTGTCTATGAGTAGGCCTGCGAAGGGTGCTAAGAAGATACCGGGTATGAGTTGTGAGCCTAAAAAGGCTGCAATTATGTAGCCTGATGATGCTAAGTCTTGCAGTTGTAGCATCATGACGGTGAGGTAGATTTCGTCACCGATAGTAGAAATAAGCAGACCAATAATAAGAATGAAGGTCAAGGCTGGGTGGAGTGGGCTTTGGGGTTTATCTTGTTCTGGCACTGAAGATTTTAAGTTCCTCTCCATGGGGGTAGCTTTTTAATTAGCTTGTTTGACCAAGGTATTCCTGCAGGCAAATACTTCTACCATATAGCTAAGGTAGCATTTAATGAATTATTCAAAATTAAATGCATAAGCTCTATTGTGTAAAATGCTACCTTTTTGCTTAATTACTGCTACTTTGGTTGTTGAACCAGATTCTATACTTTCATTATCAAAGGAAGAAAGAAAGGAAGAGAAAATGAAAAACGCACCAGTAGTAGGATTCTAAGACAAGCAAATTAAGCAAAAGCACTTAGTTAAGAAGAAAGGAAAAGAAAATGAAAAACGCACCAGTAGTAGGATTCTAAGACAATGTAACAAACTCAAGATTCAAATGAAAACTCTAAAGAGAAAGGAAAAGAAAATGAAAAACGCACCAGTAGTAGGATTCTAAGACAAGTAAACATCTCTCTAAATTTTAAAGTAACACTTATTTAATCAAGTTTATTTGCTTCAATAAAAGCGTCCACCACAACCTTCGGGTAATGCTTATCTGCATATTTATTTAATTCTTCAAAAGCAGTTTTTTCTGAAAGGGCCTTGCGATAAGGCCTGTCTGTCGTCATTGCATCAAA
>CAYGTA010000036.1:0-18544 GCA_964352605.1 uncultured bacterium
CTGAGCGTCGCCCACTCAAAGACGAAGCGCGGCGTTCTAAAGCAGAAAGGTTAATGTGGATTGCATCAAAAGATGAGGTATCTAACTGTTTGACTGATCTCGCGGGGGTTTGTGCCATGAATAGACTCTCTTCTTTAAGCTTTTTATACTCCTTAGTTTAGCATCTTGACGCAAAACGCACTAAAAAGCCAATCAAATTGTGTCATAGTTAACCCAAGAGCAAGCTAAGCTCTAAACTTTTTAAAGGATGTTTATGCCTAAACCCATACCTATTCTTGATCTTGCCCCTCAACGTGAAGCCTTATGGCCAGAATTGCAAGCTGCCGTAGAGCGTGTCATGCGTTCAGGTGCATTTATTTTAGGCGAAGAAGTAGCAGCTTTCGAAGCAGAAGCTGCAGCCTTTCTAGGTGTTAAGCACGCGATAGGCCTAAACTCAGGTACAGATGCCCTTGTGATTGCCTTACGCGCACTCAACATTGGTGCAGGAGATGAGGTTATAACCACTCCCTTTAGCTTTTTTGCAACAGCAGAATCAATAAGCATGGTAGGTGCGAAACCCATTTTTGTAGATGTAGATGAGCATAGTTTTAATATAAACCCACACCTAATAGAGCAAGCCATTACCAGCAAAACCAAAGCCATCATGCCTGTACACTTGTTTGGTTTGCCTGCTAACATGACTGAAATACTAAGAATAGCCAAGCAGCATAAGCTAAAAGTTATTGAAGACTGCGCACAATCCTTTGGTGCAATCTACCAAGGGACCTGTACAAATTGTAGCTGCACTCAAGACGACAAAGCTCGAGTTGCCAATCAACCAACGGGTAGTCTAGGTGACGTGGCAGCTTTCTCTTTTTACCCTACTAAAAACTTAGGTGCTTACGGTGATGCTGGCCTGCTCACCACGAACAGTGACAGCATAGCTGAGCAGGTAAAAAAACTTAGAAACCACGGTTCACTCCAGCGCTACCACAACGAAATGCTAGGTTACAACTCGCGCTTGGATGGCATACAAGCCGCCATACTACGCGTAAAACTTCCGCATTTAAACACATGGAATCAGCAGCGCTACCAAGTAGCCATGCATTACACAGAAGGCCTAAAAAACACGCCAGACATAACAACACCCAAGATGCACCCCAGCCATGTTTTCCATCAATACACCTTGCGTATTCATAACGGAAAACGAGACTACATACAAGAAAAGCTACAAGAACAAGGTATAGCAAGCATCATCTACTACCCGTTCAGCCAAGACCAACTACCCGTCTACCAAGGCCAATACGGCAACTACAAACACAGCCACCAACTCGCCAAAGAAGTCTTAAGCCTACCCATATGGCCAGAAATAAGCCAAGAACAACAAGCAAGAGTTACAAAGGTAATTAATGATGCAGTTAGAAACTAATAGCCCGCCATTGTATTTTTTGGTGGATGCGAAGACCAACTTGATGCTTAAATTCATAAAATGATAGCTACTTTAAACATTAACGTAACAGCATAACGCGCTGAAGAAGATACGCCTATAGCTAGCTAATGTTAGCTGTTTGGCTATTGGCTTATAGAAAACGGTAAACTATACCCTTGATAATTGTAGCTTAGTGCTAATGTGGTTCAATGGAGGAAAACAAAAAGAATGCATTATTTAGACGGAAAGTCGTTATTGGTGACCGGTGGAACAGGGTCATTTGGAAAGAAGTTTATACGCAGTGTTCTGGACACAAGTAAAGCAAGACGAATTATTGTTTACAGTCGCGACGAACTCAAGCAGTACGAAATGCGTCAAGAGTTTAATGATGATAAACGCCTCAGATTTTTTTTGGGTGACGTAAGAGACAAGGCTAGACTCGAGCGTGCTCTTGATGGTGTTGAGGCTGTAGTGCATGCAGCCGCAATAAAGCAAGTACCTGCTGCTGAGTACAATCCTTTTGAGGCAGTTAAAACCAATATTCATGGTGCACAAAATATTATTGATGCTTGTATTGATAGAGGCGTTGAGCGTGTTGTGGCGCTCAGTACAGATAAAGCCTCTAGTCCTGTTAATCTTTATGGCGCAACAAAGCTCGTGAGTGACAAGCTATTTGTTGCAGGAAACGCCTACGCGGGTAGCAAAAAAACACGCTTCTCAGTTGTTCGCTACGGCAATGTTGTGGGTAGCAGGGGTAGTGTGATTCCGTTTTTTAAAAGCAAAATAGAGTCAGGTGTTTTACCTATAACCGATGATCAAATGACACGCTTTTGGATTACCTTAGACCAAGGTGTTAAATTTGTTTTTGATTCCTTAGAAAGAATGCATGGCGGAGAAATCTTCGTACCCAAAATACCAAGCATGCGTATAACCGATTTAGCTCGAGTTATTGCTCCAGATGCAAAACTTGAGATTGTTGGGATTAGACCCGGTGAGAAATTACATGAAGAAATGATAAGTCCAAATGATGCTAGGCGCACGTTAGATATGGGTGATCATTATGTGATTCAACCTGAGATGGAATGGTGGGTTGATAGTACCTTAAAAGGTGAAGCTGTCGCAGATGGATTTGCCTACTCGAGTGAAACCAATACAGACTGGCTTAGTGACGCTCAGTTACGTGAGATGATCTGAAGATGGCTAAGTTTTTGCCTTATGGTAAGCAGTGGGTTGATGAGGATGATATTCAGGCTGTTGTTAAAGTATTAGCTGGAGATTATTTAACGACAGGACCAACTGTAGATGCGTTTGAAGAAACACTCTGCGAGGCGACAAAAGCTCAGTTTGCAACGGCAGTTAATTCAGGAACTTCAGCTTTGCATGTCATGTATTTTGCTGCAGGCCTTAAAGCTGGTGATGAAATCATTACTTCGCCGATGACTTTTGCAGCAACTGCCAATGCAGCACTTTATTTGGGGGCTAGTGTTAAATTTGTTGATGTTGAAGCTGATACAGGGAATCTTAATCCTGAACTCATTGAAGATGCCATTGGTGAGCAAACCAAACTGATTGTGCCTATAGATTTTACGGGTCATCCTGCTGATTATGATCCTATTAATAAGGTTGCTGAAAAGCATGGTTTAACAGTCGTTGCTGACGCGGCACATTCTTTAGGTGCTAGCTATAAAGGCAGACCTGTAGGTACACTTGCTGCTGCGACAGAACTGAGCTTTCATCCTGTGAAGCCAGTAACAACAGCTGAAGGTGGCGCCATTGTTACCAATGATCCTGAAATCGATAAGCGTTCAAAACGCTTTAGAACGCACGGTATAACCAAAAACAGTGACGACATGCTGCAAAATGAAGGCCCTTGGTTTTACGAAATGCAAGATTTAGGGTTTAACTACCGCATAACAGACATTCAGTGTGCCTTGGGTCTAAATCAAATGAAGAAGTTGAGTAGTTTTATTCAAAGACGTAGAGCTATCGCTGCTATGTATGACCAAGCTTTTGCTGGTTTGTCAGAACTTATTTTACCTACGCAGCGGAAAAATGTTGAATCGGGTTGGCATCTTTATGTTATTCGTGTTGCTGAAGACCCAAGCAAACGCCTAGTCCTTTTTGAACGCTTACGTGACTTAGGTTTAGGGGTGCAAGTTCACTATATTCCTGTTCATTATCATCCTTATTACAAAGAGTTAGGCTTTAAAAAAGGCCAATTTCCTAATGCAGAAGATTACTATGCAAGAGCAATCTCACTACCTATGTACCCAAGGATGACGAATGATGACGTAGAAAGCGTTATTGAACGTGTAACTCAGGCAGTTAAAGAAATACTCTAATGTCTAAAGTTGTCATAATTGTTCAAGCACGCATAGGGTCTACCCGCTTAGAAGGCAAAATTCTCAAGCCAATACTTGGGAAACCTATGCTACTACACCAACTCGAGCGTTTGAAGCGTTGTAAGCTTGCTGATAATATAGTCTTAGCAATCCCTAAATCTGAGCAAGACCTAGTTTTACTCGAGCTTGCTACCAACATTCCGTATCTTAAGGTTTTTCAAGGTTCAGAGAACGATGTCTTGGCACGTTTTTATGGAGCTGCTTGTAAAGTGAAAGCAGATACTATTGTTCGGATAACGTCTGACTGTCCACTCATTGAAGCAACAGTTGTTGATAAATGCATAGATGTCTTTTTGCAAAACGAATGTGACTACGCGTCTAATGTACATGATCGTACTTTCCCACGGGGTTTCGATACAGAAGTCTTTAGTTTTGACGCTTTAGAGCAAGCCTTTGTAGAAGCCACAGTACAAACGGATCGAGAGCATGTTACTCCTTTTATTAGGCGTCAACCTGAGCGGTTTTTACAGCTTGATGTTAAAGATAATGAAGATAACAGTGATTTGCGTTGGACGGTAGACACAGCTACAGATTTTGAACTTATCAGTTGGATATATCAAGAGCTTTATCCATTAAATCCAAACTTTGGGTATCAGGAGACGCTAAACCTTGTAAGGCAACACCCTAAATGGCAAACGCACAACTTACACATTGAGCAAAGACATATGGATAATGAATTGCGGTGAAAGTCTTAATTCGTGCAGACAGCTCAGTAGAACTTGGCTCAGGTCATATAATGCGCTGCTTGACTCTCGCAGAAGAATTAAATCAGCAAGGCGCAGAGCTAAGCTTTATATGTCAAGACTTAGCTGGGAATCTAGCTGCTTTGATTGAGCAAAAAGGATTCCAAGTTCAGCTAATGCCTGCTATGAAAAGCTTTGATGCTGAGCAAGATGCCTTAAGGTCTTTAACTATTTTAGAATCGCTAGGAAACTGTGATTGGCTTATTGTTGATCACTATAGCATCGCTGAAAATTGGGAAAGCCAAATGAGGCCCTATGTAAAGAAAATACTTGTTATCGATGACCTTGCAGACAGAAAGCACGATTGTGACGTCTTATTAGACCAAAATTACAATACCAATACTAATCGCTATGAAAACCTGATACCCAGCTCGAGTCAACAGCTTTTAGGCCCCAAATACGCACTATTACGGACGGAATTTAGCGAAGCAAGAGAGCAACTAAAACAACGAAACGGCAATATAAAAAACATACTTGTTTCCTTTGGCGGTAGTGACGCAACAAACGAAACCAAAAAAACAATAGTAGCACTCAAGCAACTCGAGTTTGATATTGAAGCAGATGTTGTTGTTGGTAGCTCCTATCCGTACCTTGAAAGTCTAAAAGAAACACTAAGCTCTACTGAAAACATGAGACTTCATGTACAAGTTAGTAACATGGCGCAACTCATGCTGAATGCAGACATAGCGATTGGTTCAGGTGGTTCAACAAGCTGGGAGCGGGCTTGCTTGGGGTTGCCAAGTATTGTTATAGCGACTGCTGATAATCAACTAGCCATTGCCGAAACACTAGCTTTAGAGGGTTACCAGTTGTACTTAGGGAAAGCTGAGAATGTAAATGGTGATGCAATTAATCAAGCTGTGCAGAGTCTAGAAAATAGGTTTTTGTATCAGATGTTAGTATCACAGAGTCAAGAATTATGTGACGCTAAGGGCGTTCAGCGAGTAGCAAAAGTTATACTCGAGCCTGTACTGATAGTCAGAAAAGCTTTAATGTCTGACTGTGAACCAGTGTTTGAGTGGCGTAATGCTCCTGATATTAGACAGGCTTCTCTAAATGCTGACCCTATTGATTTTGGAGAGCATCAAGCTTGGTTTAAGCGCAGCCTCGAGCTTCAAGATCGACATTTATTAATAGCTCAGCTGGGCCATAGTGCTTGTGGAGTACTTCGCTATGATCTAGATAGGAAGTTGAAGTGCGCTGAGATATCTATTTATTTGGCACCTGAGTACCTTAGTCAGGGTTTAGGAAATGCACTGCTTAAAGCTGGTGAATACTGGTTAAAAACAAATGAAGCAAGTATTTCAATCATAAAGGCTGTTGTTAAAGTATCCAATCCTAGATCAAGGCGTTTATTTGAAAAGAATGGTTATCAAGAAGAACATATTGTATTTAGTAAGGCTTTATCATAAACCCTTTGGAGTGCTATGACTAAACATAATGCTATTCGTATTTCTGATCAATTTGTGGGTGCAGAGCACCCTCCATTTATCATCGCTGAGATGTCTGGTAATCACAATCAGTCTTTAGATCGGGCTTTAGAAATTGTAGAGGTAGCCGCTAAGACGGGGGCACATGCGCTAAAACTTCAGACCTATACGGCAGAGACCATGACGCTAGATATTAGTGAGGGGGAATTCTTTATTGAAGATCCTAATAGTCTTTGGAAAGGACGTTCTTTATACAACTTATATCAAGAAGCGCATACGCCTTGGGAATGGCATAAGCCTATCTTTGATCGTTGTAAGGAGTTAGGCATTATTTGCTTAAGTACCCCTTTTGATGCAACAGCCGTTGATTTTTTAGAAGACCTAGAGGTTCCAGTTTATAAAATTGCTTCCTTTGAAAATACTGACTTACCTTTGATTCGTAAGGTGGCTGCAACAGGAAAACCTATGATTATTTCTACTGGTATGGCTACGATTGCTGAGCTTGATGAAACAGTGAGGGCAGCAAGAGCAGCGGGCTGTAACGATATTATTTTGTTAAAGTGTACTAGCACCTATCCGGCTACAGCTGATAATACAGATATATTGACAATTCCTCATATGCGAGATTTGTTTAAGGTTCAAGTGGGTCTTTCAGACCATACGATGGGTGTTGGTGTATCTGTCGCTAGTGTTGCGCTTGGGGCGACCGTTATTGAGAAGCACTTTACGTTAAGACGAGCTGATGGTGGGGTAGATAGTAGCTTTTCGTTAGAGCCAGAAGAAATGCAAGCTCTTGTGATTGAAACAGAGCGGGCTTGGCAGAGTTTAGGTCAAATTAGTTATGGGCCAACTGAAAAAGAGTTGAAATCATTAGTGTTTAGGCGTTCTTTATATATTTGCGAAGATCTTGAGGAAGGCAGTTTACTTAGCGCTAAGAATGTACGTGCCATTCGACCAGGCTATGGTTTGCCACCTAAATATTTAGATAAACTGTTAGGTATGAGAGTATCAAAAGCTGTTAAAAAAGGAACAGCTTTAACTTGGGAGATTGTCCGTTCATAAGCCTGTAGCTAAGTTACTAGGAATCTTACGGCAGCAGAAAACGCTCGTTCAGTTTGGGCTTTCCACGGCACTTTTTCAAGCTGCGAGGCTAATAACTGAATTGATAACCATGGCAGTTGTCGGTCCAGTACTCTTTGGTGTTTGGAAATTGTGGCAATTACTTTTTATTTATGCACCTATTTTACAATTAGGGATCGTCAATGGGGCTAACCGTAACATTCCTTACTTTGTTGGTACGAAAGACAATTCTTATTTGCGTAAAACTGTAGCGACAACAGTCTTTTCTGCCCTTTTTAGTAGTTTAACTATTGGCTTAACTAGTTTTTTTGTTGCTTTGTATAGTCGAAGCATTTTTATGGGTGTTGATTTAAGTTTTAGTCTTATACTTAGCTTTTCTGTCGCTGTTGCTGCCTGGACATTACTGCAAGCCCTAATAAACTTATTAAGGTCTTTTGAGATGTTTTTTAGCTACTCTTTACTGCAACTGGCACTAGCTAGCTTACTATTCTTAGGCATCCCAATTTGTTTGAACTGGGGTCTTAACGGCTACCTAGTTATTACAGCTTTTGCCGCACTTTTGGGCATAGGCTTAGCTTTATTTTTTCTAAAATCTAAGTTGAGTTTTGGGTTTAGTAAAGTTATTGCTTTTGACTTAATAAAGCTGGGTTTTCCAATTTTGATCGTAGGCCTTGCCTATAGTTTTTTTACGACTTTAGATAGAGTGATTATAGCCTATTTTTTAGGTCCTGAAGAGGTGGGTAATTATGGCTTAGCCATAATGGTGTTTGGCTCTTTGTCTCTTTTTCCAGTTACTGTTTCACAGTTTTTTTACCCTAAAATAAGTAAAGCTTTAGGCCTCACAGGATCTGCGACAGAAGCTTTTAAAATAGCTCAAGAGCAGCTAAGATTTGCCTTGATGATTACCATAGCTAGTATGCTAGTTTTAGCTATTAGTTTGCCTTTTGCCGTAAATCAGTTTTTACCCCAATACTCAGCTGGACTAACTGCTGCCTATTGCCTTATGCCTGGATTGCTGGGTCTAAGCTTAGTAGGCGGTTACGCTAATTGGTTAAATAGTGTTAAAAGACAAACCGTTTATCTCCGTGTGCAAGTTATCGCTATTGTGCTAAGTGCTTTACTAAGCATAGGATTCTATCTTATGGGATTTGGCTTAAGTGGTATAGCTTTAGGAACAAGTCTAGCTTTTATTATTTACGGCATCCTGTTGCGTCAAGCAGCCTTAAACTGCCTAAAGAGTTATCTATGAAAACACTTTATATTCAACACTCGAGTTCTGAAAAATATAAAGATAACTGTCTAATTCTTGATGCTTGGATGCTCATGCAAAATGGTGAAGCAAAAACCCTTCTAAATTTAGATGAGTGGCGCGAATTAGATGCATTTAGTCGGGAATGGTCTGAGCGAAGCCTAGAACATCTCAAGCAACTAGATCCTAAACAAGCTAAATACCTGAGTCATCTGTGCCTTAGCTCAGCTAAATTGGTTCTGTATCAAGAAATGATAAACTACCAAATTCTAAAAACCCTTATTGCTCGAGTATTACAGATTCAGGGCTATTCGGAGTTATGCTTTTTGGGTTTCAAAAATGAGGTTTTTAGTAGTGTTGCTGACTATTTTGCTCTGCCTTCAAGGTTTCAAGCTACTCAAAATACTAATCGTAGCTTGAAAGAGCGGTTGCTGAATTTTATAAAAGCTAAGCACTTAGATTGGACAGTTAGGGCGTTTTCATGTTTAACCTTGAAAAAGAACTATAAACCAAAAGTCGTTGATTTGATGGTTTCTTTTGATGTTCATAATAAGGCTATGATTGCTACTTTAAATGCTGTTTTACAGCAAGCGGCAACGAGTGGAATGAAATGCTTAGCTATCTATTATGAAAAACGAGTAGAAGATCAAATTATTGTGCATGAAAATGTTGTTAAAATGCCACTTATTGGTTTTTACACGATTCAAAATACGCTTAAGGCTGTAACGACATACTCAGCTCAACGAAGACTTTTAAGAGATTCAGATATTACGCAGCGGTATGCGATTCAAGAATCTTCTGGCCAAGATTTAGGAGTTGCGAAATTACGAGGTGTGTATACTTTCCAAGTTATGCTTGATGTCTTCGCAATGAGAAATATGCTCGATACTGTACAACCCAAGACAGTCTTTTTGGCATCTGACTCGCATCGTAGTTCTCGCTTGTTAACGCTTATCGCAAAAGAAAAAAAGGTAAAAACAGTTGTTGCTCAACATGGTGCGGTGGTTGGGGCGTTTGCCTATGTTCCTGTAGTAGCTAATATTATTGGTGTATGGGGACCTTGGTGCAAAACATGGTTTGAAAGACACAATGTGCCTTCTGATAAGTTAGCAGTAACAGGTAGCCCAAGGGCTAAGCAAATCTATTCTTTGGGTCCGGTGAGCAAGAAACACTTTTTGTTAGCTACCCAGCCTGTCGAAATGAGTGTAACAAAAGATCTACTTGAACGTGTTTTTAAAGTGCTTAAGAATAATTCAAATTACAAGCTAAAAATACGTCCGCATCCTGGGGAACCTCAAATTGCATTTTTAAGATCCCTTATTGAAGAAGCGGATGTTTCGGTGCAAGCACAAGTTGAACTCGAGTACCCAGCCAGAAGCTTAGAGGAAGATTTATCATCTGCACAAGCTGTTATTACGTCGCAATCTACGTTCGGTATTGACGCCCTTCGATTTTCTTGCCCTTTGATTATCTTAAGTCACTCCATGATAGATGAAGCAATCCCTTTTGATGAATTTGACTGTGCACGTTACGCTGCTAATTCACAAGAACTCGAGTTGCATATGAACGCAGTGCAGCAAGATAATGTGCAAGAACAGTTAAAGATGAACGCTACTAACTTTCTTTATGCATACACTTCTGCTTATGGCGAGACAGCTGCCCAAGCTTTACTTGACTTAAGAGGGCAGGAATGAAGCTTGCAGCCAAGGTAGTTCAGAGCAGCTCAGTCATTTTTATTGTTTTGATGGCTTCGGTTCTAATATTTCGATTAAGTTTTTTAGCGACTGATACAAGCATTGAGGATCAGCTTTTGATTGTGGCGGGCTTAGCAGCTTCAGTGGTTCTAATAAGCGCGGTTTTGGCTTTGCGATTAAGCTATTTAGCACTCCTTATCTATAGCTATCTGGGAACCTTTTATTTTGCTAATCGTGCCCTTTGGACTGCGTGGCTAGGTTCTCAAGAAGAGCTGGGTGCTGGTTCTGTTGCACCCCTGTTTATTGCCGATGGCTTTTTGTTTTTGGGGATAGCTCGGTATGGTTTTAAAACAAAATGGTTAGTTCTTTTATATGCCTTTATTATTACGGTGCCAACACTAAGTTTGTTCTGGACAGATATTTATCGGGGTGCTGCTCTTTATCAAATAAGCGCACTTTTAAGGGTAGTTCTTTTGTTTTTCTTTCTACTCAAGTTGGAGCTGTCAGAAAAACGTATTATTTTTGCTTTTAGGCACCTTAGTTTGATTATGGCTGCAATGGGCTTAGTGACATTTTTAGCATCTTTTGTTTTAGATAGGCGGGTATCTATTCCTGGTTGGGGTAATAACGTCTTAGCAAATGCACTTTGTGTAGCTGTTTTGATCGGATTATGGCTGCACTCTCGAACCAAGCAAAAAGGCTTGTATTTATGTTTGGTAGGGTTTTGTTTGCTTGGTATTGTTGCTTCTGGAACGCGTTCTGCTTTATTTGTTTCAATGGCTACTGTACTTATTTATGCACTCTCCTTGTTTATTCCAACATGCAATCGGTTTTTAGCTACAAGTACAGCTTTCATACTGCTAACAGCTATTTTTTTATCTCAATATGCTTTTCTTATAGATACACTCATTCAACTTAACCCTCGTGTAGAAACCTTCACTAACTTGCTAAGTATTGAAACCTTAAGAAATCAAGACTTATTGACAGTAATAAGTCAAGACTCGAGTTTAAATAGTCGTCTTATTCTGTATAAAGCAAGCTGGATGATGTTTCTTGATCGACCGTTGTTTGGTATTGCTTGGGGGCAATGGAATTGGATGAAAGCTGATTATGACGTACCTTTTAAGGTTTTACTAGATCCGCATAATGGTTTTTTGTGGAGCTTGGCTGAAGGTGGCATCGTTGGTTTTACACTCATTTATGGTACTTTGATTGGGCTTTTACTTAGGTTTAAGTCATTTTACTTTAAATATATAATTCTGGTCTTATTGGTTTTAGAATTGACGAATGCAAATTTACAAAAACCACTTTATGGTGTTCTGGTTGCATTTATTCTAGCCTTAGGCTTGAAGTTCGAATATCAAGAACAGAAGCGGAGCAAGCTATGAAAATAGCTATTTTAGGTACTCGAGGTATACCTGCTAATTATGGGGGCTTTGAGACGTTTGCTGAAGAACTATCGTATCGCTTAGTTGACCGTGGCTATGATGTGACAGTTTATGGTCGTAAAAATTGGATTGAATATTCAGAACAAACTTATAAAGGTGTAAAGATTCGCTTGTTGCCTTCTGTTACCTCAAAGTATTTTGATACAGTCCTGCATACTTTTTTGTCTTCTTTTGATGTTTGGGGTAAAGGCTATGACGCGATACTCATGGTTAATTCTGCCAATGCTTTTGTCGCTTGGATTCCACGTTTAGCTGGCATACCGGTTGCTCTAAATGTTGATGGTATTGAATGGCAGCGAGGTAAATGGGGATTTTTTGGCAAGACATGGTATAAGCTTGGTGAATTTCTAGCAACGCTTTTCCCTACACTTGTTGTTTCAGACGCCCTGGTGATACAACGTTACTATCAAGAAAAATTCAATAAAAAAAGCATAGTTATTCCTTATGGTAGTAATAGCGTACGAGAAGAAACAACAGAAGCTCTCGAGAAGTACAAACTCGAGCCCCGTAGGTATTTGCTTTTCGTAAGTAGGCTTGAGCGTGAAAATAATGCCCATATTGTTATGCAAGCTTATCAAAAGCTTGAAACAGACTTGCCGTTGGTAGTGGTTGGCTGGTCCCCTTATGCTAAAGATTATATTGAAGAGTTGCAGGTTTTGGCAGCGCAAAATGAAAAGATCATTATGACAGGGGGAGTTTACGGGCAGGGTTATCGAGAGCTTCAAAGCCATGCATATGCTTATATTCAAGCAACTGAAGTTGGAGGTACGCATCCTGCTTTGGTAGAGGCGCTTGGTTACGGAAATTGTGTTTTGGCTAACGGAACACCTGAAAACATAGAAGTTGTCGGAGAGAGTGCTTTTGTTTACGAAAAAAATAACGTCGAAGATTTGGCTAAGCAGCTTCAAAAACTTATAGAAGATCCAGAATTAACTCAAAGCTACAGAGAAAAAGCCTATAATTACGCGCTTAACACGTTTAGTTGGGATGTTGTTACTGATCAATATGAAGATTTGTTTAAATTGCTTGTAGCAGATAAAAAAAACTAGCTTAACGCTATGCAGATTAGTAAAAAAAGTCAAGATATCCAAACGATTTGGGGGACTGTTTGTGTAGTGGCCAGTTGTTTGCACCCCATAGGCTTAATATTACTTTTAAGTTTTTTTAGACTAAGGAATATTTCCTCAATAAGAAGTATTCTCTTACCTATAATTCTACTCAATGTTGGACTAAGTATAACGATACTTTTTAGTGTTTTATCGCCACAGCCAAGCCTAATGACTATTTTAAGAGAAGGTCGCAATAGTATTATTGCTTCAGAACAAATGGCAAGCTGGCGTCGTTCTTTAGTAACGCCAATTGCACAACAAGAAGATCCGATAGGACTTTCAGAGGCAGACTGTTTCAGGTTTAGTGGACAACGGGCCAACTTTATTCTGTACACTGTGGTGACTCATAAAATGAGTCAAGACATAAGTGCAAGTATCTATCTTAAAACGATGCATTCTGAAGTAGTGAATGCAGGCATAAGGTTAGAAGAAAGACTTAAAGAGGGGGTCACGAAAGTTGTCGAACTTTCAAATCAGTGGCAGCGTTATGAACTTACCTACCAACCTGAAAAAGCTATAAACCCTACACTCATTTTGTTTAACCCTCCAGGATCGGCAGATGTAGATTTCTGTGCTTGGGGAGCACAAATTGAAGAATCTCTAAAAGTATCTAGCTATGTCTCTATAAAAGATGAAATTCAATTGTATCCGGCAACAGTAAAGTCTAAACTATTTGCCATTCTCCAGCTTCAAGCAGCTATGCTGCTATTCCTATGCATTATTATTATTGCAAATGCCCTAACTTCTCGTATGCTGTACTGGGGCTGCTTAAGTGCTTTTTTAATACAAAGTCTTTACGCTATTATTCAAAAAATTTTCTATTTAGAAAGAAGCCAAGGGTTAAGTTTTCAACCAAATGTTTTAGCAACTCAGATCGTCCTCCTTTTTGCTTTTTTGTTTACAAAAAGCTCGAGCTTTCAAACACGCTTAGCGCTTTCGCTGCTGAGTATTATTTCTATCTGGACGACAGGTTCACGAATAGCTTTTGTGGTGTTGCTAATTATGCTGTGTGTTTTTTTCTATAAAGATTTTGTGAAATTAAAACACCAAAGACTACTCGCTTTTGGATCTTTTATACTTGGTGGCATAGTAATTGTTTTGCTTAATTCAAGATTAGTTAGTCTTAACCCGCTTGCAGATCCTCGTTTAGATATTTTTTCAGCAATGACTCGAGTATTTTTCCAATATCCTTGGTTTGGTTGGGGGGTAGCGACAAGTCAAAAAGTTCTTGTTTTAGCATTGTGGCAGACGCAGCCTCTTTTTTTTGCACATACTCATA
The DNA here is from genome assembly GCA_964352605.1 of uncultured bacterium. Taxonomy (GTDB): domain Bacteria; phylum Deinococcota; class Deinococci; order Deinococcales; family Trueperaceae; genus JAHEBB01. The sequence continues at coordinate 13,843 of CAYGTA010000036.1, forward strand.
ACTTAATTGCTGAGACTCTTTTATCGATTGGTTTTTTAGGATTTTTGCTAGTAACTTGGCTTTTTGCTACCTTAATTAGAGATCTGAAAGTGAAAAATGCTAATTTTAGCTTAATACTTATTAGCCTGATGTTTGTACTTAATCTTTTTGATTTAACGTTGCTTCACAGTGCTATTTACTTGCCATTAATCTTGATTGTAGTGCTAGAACGTAATGCGAAAATCAAGCGCCTAGTTTGACGCCAGTGTTCATTTCAGTTCAAATAAATCAATTTAAATTTATAGTTTAAGGTATTCTAGTCTAGATGCAATAAGGCTACATATTTGAACTGTGTAGCAGAGGCAACGCTGGATTAGTATATTTGAAGCACTTAGGTGAACTACTCATCAATACGCACTATACTCCTCCTTAGCTTAAAGGTGAATCTTAAATGACCATTTCATTTCGGCAAAGTTTAGCGTTCCTCTTAGGGTTTAGCTTTTGTTTTTTGCCTGGTTACGGTCCTTTTTTAGGTATATTTTTCTTTACTCAGACTCGAATTGCAACTAAACCAACCCTTTTACCTTGGATGGCTTCTGCTTTACTATTAACGCTTCCATTGATTAACCAAGGACTAACTTCGTTAGCTTTAGGCATTTTGCAGATACTTGCACCCTTTTTGGTGTACGCAGCTTTTAATCAGTTACCCCGATTACGCTTAATCACTGATAACACTAAGGCTACTACTTGGGGTTTGTTTGCTGGTTTAAGCTTCGCTGTTATTTTGGGTGCTTTGAATATTGATAGGTTTGATTTTGCTTATAAATCTTTGAGTCAGGCTATTGTTTGGCAGGGGCATCCTGCGCTTTATGGGCATACGGTGCTGGTTTTGGGTGCGCTGGTTGCACTTTTATCAAAGTCGCTGAGTTTTCGTTTGTTGGCTTTGGCGGTTGCTGGTTTGGGTGTCTTACTGTCTGGTAGTCGTGAGGCTGCGCTTGCTTGGGTTTTTCTTAGTGTTGTGTTTCTAATTGCTGATAATCATTCTTGGCGAAGGCGCTTGCTTGGCTTTAGTATGGCTGCAATTATGCTTGCGCTCAGTATGGGTTTAGGAACGCGTTTAGGGTGGGGGAATGTTGGTTTCTTACTAGATATTGTGCCGAGTAGTCAGCAGAGCAATTTGATTCAAGGTTCAGAAATCGCTGAAGGTGACTGGTGGGACAAAAGTTTTACTAGCTTTGAAAGCACTCGAGTTTCTTTGGGGGGGAAAGATTTAACGCTTTATGAGGTTAGTAAGTTGGGTTCGGAGCAGTGGCTTAGGTTGCAGCAGGTTGTTGCGATTGAACCTGAGAAAGTTTATACGGTAAGTGTATGGTTGCAGCCTGAAGGGGTTCAGCGTCCTGGTATTCAGGGTTGGAGTAAGACTTTAGAGGGTGAAGATTTTGTGGTTAGTGGTCAGTTTAATAAGGGGGTTTGGTATACCTCTTTGACAGGTCAAGGTACCATTATTGACGCGGGTATAGCTGAGCAAGAAGATGATTGGTTTCGGGTTTTTGTTAGTTTTATTTATGAGGGACCAACTGAGAAGCTAAATTGGTATGTGGGCTTAACCCCTGATCAGAGAGATTATGCTGGTAGCAGTACACGCTTTGCTGGCTTTCAGCTTGAGCAGGCTTTCTTATCTGCTTATACGCCAGGTACGGCCTCGCGTGGTTTAAGTTTGGCAATTGCGCGCATTCCCTTTTGGCAGGCGGCTTGGGAGGGTAGCGCTGAGAAGCCTTTGTGGGGGCATGGCTTGCAGTCATTTGCAGATTACTATCAAACTCGAGCGGATGAGCAAGGTCAGTTGCAGGCTTTGCCAGCGCATGAGCATAATTTGTATTTGCAGTTGCTTTTTGAGCGGGGCTTGGTTGGCTTGCTTGGTTTGTTTTTCTTTATTCTGGCTTTGAGTATGCAAGCTATTCGGCAGCGAGATGGTCTGTTTTTAGCGGTTATGGCTGCAGTTTTGTTTATTAATTTTTTTGATATTAGTTTGTTTTATGGCGGTGTGTTATATCCGTTAGCGGCTATAGCGGGTTGGCGGGCAAGTGTTGAGCATCAAGCGCAGTTAGATTCTCGTAGTCAACAATGGGTGGTTAAAGTTGTGCTTGCGAGTGTTGATTTTGCCGTTATGTACCTTCTTTTGTTACTTGCTACTAGGTTTTTTCAAGCTTTAGGTTACGGCTTAATTGGCGTACCTCAGAGTTTAATTTACGCTTTACTATTGTGGCCAGCTATGGCTTGGCGTGAAGGGCTTTATCCGGCTTATGGGATTAGTGCTGCTCAGGAATTAAAAAAGCAAGTCTCAGCAGCTTTTTATGCAGCGTTGGTACTTGCGGCTGGGACTTTACTTTTTGAACAGCTAGCTTTACCAAGATTTGTTCTTTTGGTGCTTAGTGTAGGTGCAATTTTTTTACTTCCCTTAGGTCGCTTTATAGCAAAAAGCCTTCTTTTGAGTTTAGATTTATGGGGCAAAGCAGTTATTATTTTAGGAGCAAATAGCTTAGGGCAGCGCGTTGCCTCTGCGCTTATTAATAACCGCTATAATGGTCTTAATCCTTTAGCTGTTTTTGATGATGATAAAGCTAAGCAAAGTGCCATTGTTGCAGGTTTACCTGTGCTTGGTTACTACTCAGATGTAGAAGCCTTTGCTAAAGAAAACAATATTTATCATGCCATTATTGCCGTAAATTCCAACCTGCAAGCCCTCCCTAATTTCCATTCAGGCTCGAGTATTAAGACGGTGCAGTATGTGCCTAATTTTGAGGTGATGCCGAGTGAGGGGGTTGTGGCTAGTAGTCTAGATGGTTTGCTTGCTTTAGAGGTTAAATTGGGCTTGCAATCTCGCTTTAATAGGTGGGTGAAGCGTTTGCTAGATTTTATTTGTAGTATGGTTTTAATTTTGCTTTTGAGTCCTGTTTTTCTTGGGCTGTACATTTGGGTTCGTTTTGACAGTCAAGGACCTGCTTTTTATAAAAGTAAGCGGGTGGGGCAATATGGTGAGTCGTTTGAGTGTATTAAGTTTCGTACGATGCATCTTGATGCAGATGAGAAGTTAGAGGCGATTCTAAAGGAAAATCCGGAGCTTGAGAGGGAATATAGGCTTTATCATAAACTTGAAGATGATCCGCGGGTAACAACCGTTGGGCCACTGTTAAGAAAATTTAGTTTGGATGAATTTCCTCAACTTTTTAATGTTTTGCTGGGTCAGATGAGTCTTATTGGTCCTAGGCCTTATCTTGAGTTAGAAAAGGAAATTATGGGTGAAGTTCAAGAAACCATTTTGGCAGCTAAGCCTGGCATGACAGGTTATTGGCAGATTTCTGCCCGAAATACAGTGAGTTTTGAAGAGCGTCTTCAGATGGAAGCTTATTATGTGCGTAACTGGTCTATTTGGTGGGATATTATTATTTTGATGAATACTCCGTTAGCGGTTTTGAAGAAAAGAGGGCAGTAGTCACTGCTTAAAATGCTAGTTTTGGTTACGCTTAGGCCTATGCAGCAACTTCATCTTAAGCATTCTTTTAGCCTGCGTAAAGCCCTTAGTCGTGATATACGACAGTCTCAGTGTTTTGTTTTTGTAGCAGATTCACCTTATTGGTCAGAATTAAGACCTTTTCTGAGCGCTAAAATTATCTCTGCTCGAACTATTGATGACTTACGACAACATAATGAAACTGCTGTAATAGTTATTGACTTGGACCTTATTTACTCAGCTGAAATGATTGACTACTTAACTTTGCAAGCTGCCAACGGTGTGAGTATTGTTAGTGCCATGACTTTATTTGAGTCATTATCTGGCCAAATGGCGTTTCACGTTTTACAGAAAGATGCTGAGAAAAAAAATTTTACAGCGGTTTATACAACTTTTAGTTCTATGCAAAGCCTCTATCTAAAACTAAGAAGAGTTGCAGATGTTTTCGTTATTTTACTATTAAGCCCCATTATCTTGTGCCTTGTTTTAGTTGTAGCCAGCCTGATAGCTATAAATATGGGTGGCCCTGTGTTCTTTTTGCAAAAGAGAATAGGTAGACATAACAAGGTTTTTACTATGTTTAAGTTTAGAACCATGCAACAAAACAAATTTAGTGCCAATCAAGCTAAATTTGCGACCCAAGAAAGCCAAAGAATAACACCTTTAGGCGCTTTCTTAAGAAAATACCGTCTAGATGAATTGCCTCAACTTTGGAATGTTTTGAGAGGTGAAATGTGCATTATTGGCCCCAGGCCAGAACAAGAAGCTATGGTTGCTTTATATAATAAAACAATACCTAGTTACTCGCTAAGGCACAGTCTCTGTCCGGGTATTACGGGCTGGGCACAAGTTACCCAAGGTTACGCTGCAACAAGCTCTGAAACCAAAACTAAACTTCTTTATGACGCTTACTATATAAAGCATTTATCGCCGAGTTTAGATTTAAAAATCATCTTTAAAACCATTCAGACTATTTTGACAGGATTTGGCTCAAAGTAACTAAATTCGAATTCTAATTATCTTTTTGCGAGATGCTGCTTTTATTGATGGTAAAAGCGTGAAGCTCCATTACTCATTTTGTTTCAGCGATTCAAGGCATTCTGATATAGCCTTTTGCATTTAAAACGTTTGCAGTGTTTTAAATGCAAAACTAGGTGAGTAATACTATTTCCGTTTACTTTATTAATAAAGTAAACGCGATCTTGGATCGTC
>CAYGTA010000037.1:0-18505 GCA_964352605.1 uncultured bacterium
TTCTAAGTCTAATGTCTTGCTCACAGCAAGCAGCCCCAACAGTAATCTCCGCTGAATTTGAAGAATACTTCATTCCAAAAGAAGGCACCAGCATTCAACTAAATACAGGTGAAAGAATTGTTATTGACGCAGGCTTTTTTGAAAATGATGTCACCATTGCCTTAAGTCAGTTTCAAGCAAAATTAATAGATAGTGAACAAAGCGCAATCGGAAACACATTAAAAATCACTGTCTTCAAGCAAACTTTAACTAACACGCAGAACAAAAGCATTCATATTTACCCAAACTACCCAAACACAAACAACAAAAATATATATGCAGAGTTAACCCTAGAAGACACCTCAGGTAAACAAGCAAGCTACCAAAAAGACCTAAACTCAACAGAAATAAAAGAAAATGGCATTCAAATACACTCGAGTGATCTGCTGGCTACTGAGCGTGTAAGTAACGCTGTGATCGCAATTCAAGTTATTGCCCAATAACTAACTTGGCAAAACATTGCAAAACGCATCATAGTCAATGAGTTCTGAAATGCTGGGTGCATCACCACATACTTCACAGTTTGGGTTTCGAGCTAGGTTTACACGTCTGGCATCGTTATAAAGCGCATCAAAATGCTGTAAAACACCAATTAAAGGTTCACCTAAACCCAAAATGAATTTAACAGCTTCAGCTGCCATCATGCTGCCAATAATGCCGGGTAAAACGCCAAATACGCCTGCTTCAGCGCAACTAGGCACCGTGCCAATTGCGGGTGGAGTTGGGAATAAGCAACGGTAACAGGGCCCTTTAATTTTTTTTAAAGAAGCATTGAAAATAGAAAGTTGACCTTCAAATTGCGAAATGGCACCATAAATGAGGGGTTTAGCCTCTAAAACACAAGCATCATTTACGAGATAGCGAGTCGGGAAATTATCACTACCATCAATCACTAAGTCATAATTAGCAAAAAGCACTCGAGCGTTCTCTGAACTAAGTTTAAGGTCATGCAGATTAATGCTTACTAAAGGATTTAAGCCTTTAAGCATGTGCTCAGCTGACTTTGTTTTGGCTTGACCAATATGCGCACTCGAGTGAATAATTTGGCGTTGTAAGTTGCTTAAGTCAACCGTGTCAAAGTCTACAATACCTAGTGTGCCTACACCGGCTGCGGCTAGGTACATTAGAATAGGGGAGCCTAAACCTCCGGCGCCTATGACAAGCACTTTGGCTTGCATGAGCTTTTCTTGGCCTTGTGCACCAACGCCATCTAAAATTATGTGCCGTGAATAGCGGTCTAGGTGTTCTTTGCTGAACATGCGTTCTTAGTAAAGCATGACAAGGCTGTTAGGCATGTGATTGGAGGGTTGCTTGTCGCTATGATTTTTGATCGTAAGATTTGAAGCGTTGTACATCTTCTGATCTTAAGTATTTGTGTTTGGTTTTGCGACTGTTGACGCGTTCACGCCAACGTTTATACGTTTTGCTTGGTTGAACTTTTCGCATGAGCTTTTTAGTTTCTGCTTCTTTAAGGCCAAATTGTGCTTCTATGGCTTCAAAAGGCGTGCGGTCTTCCCATGCCATCATGATGATACGGTCAATCTCTGCTTGGTTAAACTCAGGACTATCTTTCACAAGAATAGTTTAGGTAGTGTTGTCCTAGACAAATAGAATGCCTGCTTACCAGCTTGATTGACTAATACGCCTCTAGCACCATCGTTAGACTCTAAACTTTTATGTACGCTATTTGGAAGCCTCAGAACAGAAACTTATACTTAACTTATTTAAGCGTGTCATAAGACTGAGTGGGTCAGAGCGTCCTCGCCAAACCTGTCTCGACTACGTCAGAATTATAAAGTCTGCCGACATTTATAATTCAGCTTAGTATAAGCTATACTCAAACGCACACAAAAACGTCTTTAATAAGACTAAATGAAGGTTTAAACGCAAGGAGGCATGACATGAAAGAACAACAAGAAAGACTCGAAGCCCTCAGGGGGTATCTTTGACGTAACTGTCAAAGAACAAGAACTCAAAAAACTCGAGCCTAAACTAAATGACCCTAATCTCTGGAGTAATCCAGATGAAGCCAAAAAAGTCAGTCAAGAAGCCACACGCTTAAGAAAAGTAGTTGAAGGTTTCAAAAGCCTAGAAGATGACATTGAAAGCCTAACTGAGCTTTACGAAATGGCATCTGCAGAAGAAATACTCGAGCTTGATGAGGAAAAAGCCTTAATTCAAACGCAACTCGATGAGCTTTACCGTGAGACTTTATTTTCAGGTGATCATGATGATAGCGCCGCGATTATTACTATTAAGCCAGGTGCTGGCGGGACAGAAGCGCAAGATTGGGCGGGCATGCTTTTTCGTATGTATAAGCGCTACTCTGAGCGTAAAGGCTTTAATGTAGAAATTCTTGATGCTGTGGGTAGTGACTCGGCTCCGCAAGGTATTGATTATGCTCAGATGATTGTGCGTGGTGAGCGCGCCTTTGGCTTGCTGCATGTTGAGGGGGGTGTGCATCGTTTGGTTAGAACGAGTCCGTTTGACTCTAATAACCGTAGGCACACAAGTTTTGCTTCTGTTGAACTTATGCCTGAAATTGATGATGAAATTCAAATTGAAGTTGACCCTAAAGATGTTCGGGTGGATGTCTATCGCTCGTCAGGGCCAGGTGGTCAGAGTGTCAATACGACTGACTCAGCGGTGCGCTTAGTGTTTAAGGGTGGCACGCCCGATGAGATTGTGGTGACTTGCCAAGATGGTAAGTCACAAATCAAAAATCGTGAAAAAGCCATGAAGGTACTTAAAAGTCGCTTGTGGGAGAGAGAAGAACGTAAGCGTTTAGACGAGCAGCTTCTTGCACGTGGTGAGCAAAAAGCGATTGAGTGGGGCTCACAAATTCGCTCTTACGTTCTAGATAAGCAGTACATAAAAGATCACCGTTCCGGTGAAATGCGGCATGACCCAGACAATGTCCTAGATGGAGATATTGAAGACCTCATCTGGACTGGTTTAGAATGGGAAGCAAGTGCTCGTACGCAAGCAAACTAAAGGAATTCAGCTACTGAAGGCTTAAGCCTTCAGTAGGGGTTTCATGCGTATACTCGCCATTGCGGACGCAGTAAGCCCAATTATTTACTCAACCAATTTCCCCCAAAATTTACCTGACTTTGATTTACTGCTAAGTGCCGGTGACATGCCTGGTCATGTACTCGAGTTTTTGGCTACGAAGCTAACGAAGCAGCCTATTTATGTTTTGGGTAACCATGGTAATGGCTATATTTATGACACTGAGACTACTCAGAAGATGTTACCTGGTGGTTGCATAAATGCTCATAAAAGAGTTTTAGAAATAGAGGGGGTGCTCATTGCGGGTATAGAGGGTAGTGCGCGCTATAAACCGGGTGAGCAGCAGTACAGCCAATTTCAAATGTCTCGCATGGTTGATCTTTTAACGCCACAGCTAATGTTGAATAAGTACAGAAAAGGTCGTGCGGTTGATATTTTACTTACCCACGCAGCCCCATGTGGACCGCATGAGGGTGAAGATTTTCCGCATAGAGGTGTTAAGGCGTTTAACCATTTTCATAAACGTTGGAAACCTAGATTGCATGTTCATGGTCATGTGCATCTGAGTGGTGCTAATTCACCTCGTGAGTACACTTCAGAAGAAGGTGTGCGTGTGATTAATGCTTTTGAATTTACCCTTATTGATACGGAGGATTTTGCTTAAGTATGTCTAAGTTAATTTTAATAATGATTGATGGGGTGAGTGCGGATTACTTTGCAAGCTGCCGAACCCGTTTACCACATTTATCTCGCTTAGCCAAAGAAGGCTTGGTGGTAGAGAATTTGCGTTCTGATATGCCCGGAACCTCTTTAACAGGACGTACTACCATGATTACTGGTGTAACAGCAGATGTGCATGGTATTTGGGGCAATATTATTTGGGATGGCAGTCGTTTTCGTTATGCCAACCCAGATGATGTTCGGGTAGAAACCATAGCCAAACAAGCCATGGAAAGCGGCTTAGATGTAGCTTGTATGGGCTACGGCATGTTACGAGCTCAAGATGCAAGTGTTTTTCACCACGCATGGTGGGCTAACGAAATGCTGCAACGAGCGCGAGATTTAGAACCCATAGAAGCTGATGAAGGTTGGCTAAAAACCTCAAGATTTCAAGATCCCACAGGTAGGTTAAACGCCCTAGCTAAACGAGGCTACCCTGATAGCATTCCAGATGCTTACGCAAGCGACCGACTGCATTACATAGCTTCAGAATTTACGGGTGACCAAACCATGCTGCAATGGACAGCAGGACTCGCAAGTTCAGAGTCACCCCCTGACTTTATACTCACGGAAATACTAACACCCGACACGGTGCAGCACTTTGCTGGCTACAAAAGCCACTTTGGTCACTGGTCAATAGCCTACGCTGATGCACTGGTTGGCAGCCTAATAGCAGAACTCGAGCTTTCAGATAAATTAAAAGACTATAGTTTTGCCATCATGAGTGACCATGGGCATGGGGTCGTAACTAAAGCTATTTACGCAGATATTATATTGCCTGATTACACCTTGTCACCTGAAGGTGCAACCTTGCATGTAGTCGTAGAAAACCAAAATCAAGTAAAAGACTTAGTCAAAAAACTCGGGCCTTTTGGGGTTGAGTTGTTTAACTCGAGCCATGTGCCTAGTGAATTTCAAAGTAACATTGCTACCTTTGTTGCGCCTGAAGGGCATTATTTTTCTTCTGCACCCGAAGGAAGCCTTGAGCCAATAGGTGAGGCCAAAGCTTTATCTATGCATGGCTTTAAACCGGGTAATCCAGCCGATGACAGATTTGCGGTTTTTTGGGGTAAAGATATTCCTAAGCGAACAGTAGATTGCGCAGATGCAATTCAGGTCACGCCAACTCTTGCAAAGATTTTAGGCTTGAATTTGGATTACCCCGCGCAGTCTATTTTTTAAGTCGGTAAAGCGTTCAAATCAGAAGAACCATTTGCCACTACACAAAATAAACTAGACACTTTAAAGCACCTAGTTTATTTTGTGTAGTGATAAAAGCCTTAAGCAGTTTTACGTCTTAAACCCTGATCTAAAATTAACTCATAATCATCAAGATTCTTCTCAGTTAAGGTCAACTCAGTAATATCTGAATCAGGCACCTCAAACATAAGCTCGAGTAATACTTTTTCTAATATGGCTTTTAAACCACGGGCACCGGTTTTGCGTTCTTGGGCGCGTTTTGCGATTTCTTCTAGTGCTTCAGAAGTGAAATTTAGTTTTATGCCTTCAAGCAAAAAGAGTTCTTGGTATTGCTTTAAAAGCGCATTTTTTGGCTTGGTAAGTACATTAATTAATGCTTCTAAGCTTAAATCTTGTAGTCTCACATGAACAGCCAAACGACCAATTAATTCAGGAATAAGCCCAAACTTCATAAGATCTTCAGGTGTGACATCCATGTTTTCAATAGTAGGGGCACCCTCTTCATTAGAATGAAAGCCTACTTTGTTGATATTGGTTCTGTTAGATATAATGTCGTTAATACCTTCAAAAGCACCCCCGCAAATAAATAAGATGCGGCTCGTATCGACAGGAATAAGTTCCTGATGCGGATGCTTACGGCCACCTTGCGGTGGTACATGCGTGACTGTGCCTTCAATCATTTTGAGTAAAGCCTGCTGCACACCTTCACCTGAAACATCTCTAGTAATGCTTGTGCCTTCAGACTTACGGGCAATCTTATCTACCTCATCAAGATAAATAATGCCGCGTTCAGCCGCATCAACATCATAATTGGCAGTTTGCAAAAGTCTTAAGATGATATTTTCAACATCATCACCCACATAGCCAGCTTCCGTGAGGGTTGTTGCATCTGCAATTGCAAAAGGTACTTGTAAAATACGCGCTAAGGTTTGAGCCAGTAAGGTTTTACCGGTACCACTCGAGCCGAGCATAAGGATGTTTGATTTTTCTATTTCACTGTCAGGATGTTGTAGCCTTCTGTAGTGGTTGTATACGGCTACGGCTAAGGTTTTTTTGGCTATTTCTTGCTCTATAACATATTGATCTAAGTGATTTTTTATTTCTCGTGGGGTTGGTATGCGTGTTGCGTTAAAACTTCTTGGTTGCGCTGCGTCTAAAACATCTGAAATACGATCAACACAATAATTACAAATATGAGTAAGGCCATTTTCGCTGGCGACAAGCCTGCTCACTTCAGCATGGGTTCTTCCGCAAAAATTGCAGCGCGGTTGGGGCATTTAGCTGTCCTTGCTTCCAAAGGCTTTGCGAGGTTCTACTACTTCGTCAATAAGGCCGTATTCTTTTGCTTCTTCGGGTGACATAAAGTTATCTCGTTCCATGTCTTTTCGAACCTCTTCTTTTGTTTTGCCTGTGTGCCTTGTATAAATGCCTTCCATGGTGTCTCTTAGGTAGGAAAACTCGTTTGCCATGACTTCAAGGTCAGGTAGACTGCTTCTGCCCATACCTGCTGAACCTGCGTGAATCATAACGCGGCTATGGGGTAAGGCCGTGCGGTGACCTTTTTCGCCAGCCATAAGAATGATAGAACCAAATGACATTGCCATGCCAACACAGGTTGTGTATATGGGTGCCTGTACAAATTGCATGGTGTCGTAAATCGCTAAGCCTGAGTAGACTTCGCCACCGGGGCAGTTGATAAAAATGTTTATGGGTTGATCGTGTGACTGTGAATCTAGGAAAAGAAGTTGCGCTACCATGGTGTTTGCTACATTAGAATCAATAGGTGTTCCTAAGAAAATAATGCGTTCTTTCATTAAGCGACTGTAGATGTCGTACATGCGTTCGCCGCGACCGGTTTGTTCAATTACATAAGGAACTAATGACATAATTACCTCTTATACCAAAGATTTGTGTGGTGATTGCTAGTAAAAGCTAACATTTTGCAATCAAGCCTAGGTTTATATGTTTAAGTATGCCTGTGCTCAGCTTAACTATGCTGTTAGCTTGCTCACCAAATGAACAGTATGATTGGTTTGACCTGTCATTCTAATTTAAGCTTTGCCTGCTTTGAGCATTTCCACGATTTATCTGCGAAGCAGTAAGTCGTGTGACCCTTGAATCGCATGATATCGGAACGCATTGAATGGCATGATATCGGAACGCTTTGGGTCATTGAAATAAATATCCTAAAAAAACCGCTTCCTTGCTAGCAAGGAAGCGGTTAAAGTTAATGAATGCGAATGAACTTAGTCTTCGCTGTCTTGTGATTCTTCAACTTCAACTTCGTCAGCAATTGCTTCAGCAACTTCGTCTTTGTCATCGGTATCATCTAGACCGAGTTTCTCACGAACAATCTCACGAATGGCTTTGTCACGTGTAAGCAAGAAGCGGTAATTCTCTAACCAACTTTCACCACGTTCTTTTTTAAATTTATTAACAGGCGTATTTTCACGGTACGCCATGTAAGCAATGGCACTTTCAAAATCTTGATTTGTCATGCTGGTGCCACGCTTTTCTAACAGACGCTCTAAAACTATGTCGCGTTTAACGCCTTTTTCAGCTGACTCCGTGAGTTCTGCGTCAAACTCCTCGCGTTTACCATCGGCCTCTAGTGACTCAAAGTAAGCGTCAAGTGTAAGACCATTTTGCTTCTTGAGGTCTTCAGCCAAGTTTTCAATAAGATTAACTTTGCGTCTGCTGACCAAATAAGCAGGTAAATCAACCGTTGTTTCTTCAACAAGTTTATCAATTAATTCTTCACGTTGATTTTCAAACGCCTCATTATCCAGTTCAGATTGAATGTTATTACGAATGGTTTCTTCAACTTGAGCCCAAGTTTCTAAGCCAAGGGTTTTTGCAAATTCATCATTCGTTTCGGGTTTTTCTTTTTCTTTAACATCTGTAATTTTGACTTTAAACTTAGGTAAAGCAATATCAGCCGCATTTTCTGCATCAGCATCAGCATCTTCTACTGCCTCATCATCTTCTGCATCATCACTATCTTCATCGCTGCTATCAGTTTCGCCACCACTTAAGTCAAGCTCAACAATATCACCAATGTTTTTACCTAACAGCTGTGCTGCTAAATGCTCACCTGTACGCTCTAAATCAATAGGCATAGCGTTACCCGGTGTATCTTCATCAGCATCATCTTGAATGGTTTCAATCATGAGGTAGTCGCCAGCTTCAACTGCTCTATCTACAGGAATATGAGTAGCATGCTCACCCCGAAGTTGCTCAATGCTTTCTTGCACCATATCTTCAGTTAAGGGTTGCGCTGCTGCGTCAATAATAATTTCATCTAAATCAGCAAGTTCAAACTCAGGAAACAAATCCACATCAACTTCAAAACTGTAATCATTACCTTGGCTAGGCTCATCTGCCTTAGAAATATTTGCATGAACAGGCTGAAGCTCTAACTCTTTAACAGCTTTAGGATAATGCTGATCTACAAGAACCTCACGAACTTCCTGATTAAGAGCATCTTCGCCAATACGTTTTAAAATAACGCCCTTAGGTGCTTTACCCGGACGAAAACCTGGCACTTTAATTTGACGTGATAAACTTCTAAAAACTTGCTCATAAGTCTTATCGACAACATCTTGAGGAACAGTAACTTTAAAGCTTGCGCTTACATTTTCTTTCTTAATGAGTTCGGTTTGCATTCGGTCTCCTTATAAATCAACTCTACAGTCTAAACCATAACTGCCATTTAGAAAACAGCTAATGAACTAAGGCCCAGAGATGCTTGAAGCTAAAAGTGAGATTGAAAGGCTACCCGCAAAGCAAAGTATAGCCTAAAAGATGTCAAATTAATCTTTTATTTTCAAAAAAGCTGCCGGCGTTTTATGCCTAAACAAAGCAAAAATAGAAAATGCAAATGCCAAAAACAAAAACACACTCGAGCTTTGTATAGCTGCACTCGAGCTGCCTAGCAGATCAGCGCTAATGCCACTTAAGCTTGGTCCGAGTGCTTGGCCGAGTGCGAAGCTGGCGGTGGAGTACGCCATGGCTCTGGCCCATTCGCTTGGCTTTAGTTCTTCTCTAAAGATGTTGGTTATGGCGGTTATTACGCCCAAGAAGCTTATGCCGAACATAAAGGCAGAAAGCCAAGGTAGGGTTTGGACTAAGACATAAAAACTCGAGCTTGCTAGTGTAAGTAAGATGATGCTAAGGCCGAGCTTACCGCCAACTTTGCTGATGATGGGTGACCAGAATATGCCTGTTGAGGTTGCACCTATACCGAGTATTAGCCAGAAAAACATGATTGAGCTTTGTAAGCTGCTGGTTATGAACGTCATGTAGCCTATGTAGCCTAGACCATAAAGCCCGTAGGCAATTAATATGAGCGTGAATTGACTTAGTTTTTGTTGCTCGGCGCTGCTTTTGTTTCTTACTGCAGGTTCTTTTAAGTATTTATAGATGGGCAAAATCATGAGGCTAAAAATGAGACTTAAAATGCCTAGTAATAGCCAGCCTTGCTGCCAGCTTTTCATGAGGGGCAAAATAATAGGGGAGACAAGAATGCCTATGCCAACCCCGCTAAAGTAAAGCCCTGTGGCTGTGCCTTTGCCTCCACTTGCCAAAATAAGGGTTGCGCCACCTACAAAAACACATGCGCCCAGAAAGCCTTGCGTAAACCGTAGCAACATCATGACGCTAAGAGGTAAATTTAAGCTTAGTAAGAGAAGGCTAGCTGTTTGCAAGAAAAGACACAAAAATAAGCCTTGTTTGTAACCAAGTTTGTAAAGAATGTGGTGACTAATGAGCGCGCCAATTAAGTAACCTGCGGTGTTTGAACTACCTATGTAACCGGCTTGCGCGTAACTTAAGCCTAATTGTTGTTGCATTTCTGGTAAGACCAGTGCGTAGGCAAAACGGCCTATCCCAACCGCTGCACCAGGTGCAAAGCCTAAAAAGAAGCCAAGGAGAAGCTGCAAACGCATGCCGATGATTGTATGTTAAATAAAGCTTATGGTTGTGCTTTGTTATTGCAAAACAAGCTATCCTACTTTGGTATGAGGACAGCTTGAGTCTAGCTGATTAAACTGTTTGTCATGAAAATTATTCAGTTGCCATCTCATGAATTTCGAGATTACCGTTTTTAGCGGCAGCTGTTCTATTGTTTCCCCAAACTTAACAGCCAAATACACAGCCAGCTTGAGCTAGACTCTCAACTGGTAATTTTTTTATAGTTCATTTTAGAGAGGTTTTAGCCATGTGAACCGTTAATTAATTTTTTTATATGAATGTAAGCCTAGTTCAGATACTTGCGACCAAGTTGGAACGATTTTGGAACGCTTAAAAAACAATACTTTGCTTAGAAAAAGAAGGAGGTGCAAATGACCAGCCTACTCGAGTGGTGGAACTTTATGTTTTTGTTGCCGCTGCTGTCGGGTCTTTTGCTTGGGGTTGGCATTGTGGCTTCGGGTGCAATGGCTGATTTAGGAGATGCAGATTCTGATTTTGGAGATGCAGAGTTAGCAGATGCAGGATTTGGAGATGTTGATTTAGCAGACGCAGACTTTGCCGAATTTGATGCTGTTACGGTTGATGCTGATAGCGATTTTTCAGGTTCAGAGGCAAGTAGTCTCGATGCTGATTTATCTGAAGCTGAAGCTAGTGATGTTTTTGCTCAAATCTTAAGTTTCTTTGGTATTGGTCAAGGTCTACCGTTATCTGTCATGTTGCCAATATTGCTGGTGACTGGGGGGCTAAGTGGCTTGCTTTTAAATGGGTTTTTAGCTCGGTTTTTAGCGTCTGCCTTTGTGTTTGCACCCCTTTCTTTTGTGGTGAGTATTGTGACTTCTGCCTTTACAGGGCAGCTTGTCGCTAAGTCACTTGCCTCAGTTTTAAAAGCCAAACCCACAGCGATTTCAACAGGAGGATTGATTGGTTTAACAGGTAAAGCGGTTTACACAATTTCTAGCACAGGAGGTGTTGCTCATATAAAAGATCCTTATGGAAATATTCACCGAATAAGTTGTTTTACAGAGCTTGAACAGCCCATTGCTGCAAATCAAGCCATTCAAGTTATAGCGTTTGATACCAAACGTCGAAGCTATCTGGTAGAGCCAGCTGCTCTAGAAACCTTTGAAAAGGAGAAGATATGATTTCATTACTGTTTACTGTGGTTGCGGTTGCAAGCATAGTACTAAGTCTATTTGGGGCTAGTTTGCTACCCACATGGTCATTTTTTAATAGTGTTGTGAGTTTGGTATTTGGCTTGGTCTTTTTTGTACTTGGCTTAACCGTCTGGGCAATACGTAGCTTTTATATAAAGCCATCTGCAAATGAAGCCTATGTCATAACGGGCATGGGTGGCCGCAGGGTATTGATTGACCAAGGTGGCCTGTTTATACCTATTGTTCAACAGATGGTGCCCGTATCACTAGAAACCATGAAGCTAGATGTAGAGCGACTTGGGCAAGATGCTCTCATTACTAAAGACAATTTACGTGTCGATATGCGTGGTGAATTCTACATTAAAGTCTTACCAGACCAAGATGATGTGATTAACGCAGCCAGAAGTTTAGGAGATAAAAGCGTAAACTCAGAGTCAGTATCTGACCTTGTTTTTGAAAAGCTGGTATCAGCCTTACGAAGTGTTGCAGCGACAAAAGAGCTTGTTGAAATACATGCCCAAAGAGACGAATTTGCAGGTGCAGTGCAGCATCTTGTTACCACTGACTTAGAACAAAATGGGCTGACTTTAGAAAGCGTTACCGTATCTCGATTTGACCAAACCAACCAAGATATGCTTTCTGACAGCAACATCTTTGACGCGCAAGGTAAACGAAAAATAACCGAAATAACCCAATCAGCCCTTGTAGAACGTAACCGCATAGAACAAGAAGCCTTCCGAGAAATAACCACCAAAAATGTAAATACACGTAAAGAAACCCTAGAACTCGAGCGTCAGCAAGCAGAGGCTGAAGCTGCGCAAGAGTCAGAGATTAGTCAAGCTCAGTCAGAGCGTAGTCGTGAAGCTGAAACCTACCGTATTGAGCAGCAACGTCAAGTTGAAGAAGCTCAGATTGCGCAAGAAGAAGCTGTTAAACGTCGTAGTTTGGAGCGTGACCGTGAACTTATTGCCAGACAGCAAGAGTTAGAAACAGCTGATGTTAGTCGTAAAAAAGCGGTAGATATTGCAGAGCGGCAACGTCAAGTAGAAATTGCTGATGCGGAACGTGCAAGGGCAGAAGCAGAACAAGCTTACCTTTTAGCTCAAGCTGCCCGTGAAAGTGCCGAACAAGAAGTTACAACCGTAACCCGACTTGCAGAAGCAGAGCGTGAAGCGCAAACAAAGCTTATTGCTGCCAAACAGCAAATCGAAGAAGACCGCTTCCGTCAAGAAACGGATGCAACAGTAGAGGCCTTTGCTGAAGTTAAAAAAGCAGAAGCTAGCCGTGAGGCAGCTGTACTAGAAGCTGAAGCTGCTCTAAGTAGAGCTCGAGCTGAGGCTGAAGCTAAAGAGCGTCTTGCAATTGCTGAAACCGCATTAAAGCGTGTGGATGTTGATATTGAAAAGGAAAAAGTTTCAGTTGAGCAGGCTCGAGTTGCGGTTGAGCGTGAGGCTTTAGAGAACCGTGAGCAGTTTAGTCAAGCTGCTATTGAGTTTGAGGTTCAGAAATTGCGTATTGAAGCGTCAAGAGATGTTCAAGTTGAGCTTGCTAAGGCTATTTCTGAATTCATGAGCCGCGGCAATATGCAGATTTTTGGCTCTCCTGAAACGATGTCTAACATGATGAGTCAATACGCTAAGGGTATGGGTATTGGGCAAATGGTAGATGGTGTTGCTGAAAACACTGACTTGCTTAGTAGTGGCAAGATGATGGAAATTATGACAGGCTTACAAGCTGTTGTAAGTGAGTTTAAAAAGCCGGAGGCTGCTACGGACTCCGATAAGAATTTATCCTGATTCATCTAAAGCAATATGAATGAGTGCATCCCCTTGATTCACAAGGGGATTATTTCTTTGCCCAATAATCCAACCCTTAAGCTGACTTTTGACTGTGGTTTGGTTTTTACCTGCAATGTCATTTACTTTGCCTAATTCTTGACCTTTTATGACTGCTTGACCAAGCTCAAATTTGGCATGGAAAATGCCGCTCCGACTAGCTCTAAGCCAAACACTTTTATCTGCCCTAATAGAAGGGCTTTGATTGGTGCGACCTTCTCGCATATTTAAATTGGTCATAACACCTAGTACCCCTTTTATGCCAACGGCAATCGCAGTTTTATTAAAGCGGCTAGCCTCACCAGCTTCATATAAAAGCATCGGAATGCCTTGCTTAACAGCGGCAGCTCGCAAAGAACCATCTCTCGTTTTTGAATGAATCATGATGGGTGCGGCAAACGCCTTAGCAAGATTTAAGGTCTTTTCATCTTCAAGATCAGCGCGAATTTGTGGCCAGTTGCTCCGATGGTTAGAACCTGTATGAAGGTCAATGCCATAATCGCAACGCTTTACAACTTCATTCATAAAAAGATGAGCCAAACGGCTAGCTAAAGAACCCTTTGAAGAACCCGGAAAAGACCGATTTAAGTCACGGCGGTCAGGCATGTAGCGTGTTTGGTCAATAAAGCCAAACATATTCACAACAGGAACTGCAACCACGACACCCGCTAGGTTTTTAGCGTTCACTTGTTTAAGTACCTGCCGAATGATTTCTACCCCATTAAGCTCATCACCATGAATAGCGGCACTCAAAAACAATTTAGGCCCGTCTTCTGCCCCTACAACCACCGTAACAGGTAACGATAACCAGTTACCCGTAACAAGCCTAGCAACAGGAAGCTCGAGTGTTTTTTGCTCCCCTTTTTTTAGGGTGCTGTCTGCAAGTTTGAAAGCTATCTTAGCCCGCCTTTACTTTTTTGCGTTTGGCTGTTGTGGCTTTGTGCTTCTCAACAGAACTTTCAAGATAGCCAATGATGCTTCCTGCTACATCAACCCCTGAGGACTTTTCTATGCCTTCAAGACCGGGTGATGAATTGACTTCCATGACTACAGGGCCACTGTTTGAGCGAAGCATATCTACACCTGCAACGCCAAGACCTAAAACTTCTGCTGCTTTTACCGCTGTAGCACGTTCTTTTGCACTTAATTTAATAAGTTCAGCCGTTCCACCTTGGTGCAGATTTGAACGAAACTCACCTTCGGCTGCTTTGCGTTTCATACTGGCAATAACCTTGCCACCAACGACAAAGGCACGTATATCTTCACCGTTTGCTTCTTTCACAAATCGCTGTACCAAAATATTAGCGTCTAGTTGACGGAAAGCACCAATAACTGATTCAGCTGCTTTATCGCTTTCAGCTAAGACTACACCAATGCCTTGGGTACCTTCTAGCAGTTTAATAATAAGAGGTGCGCCGCCTACAATATCAATTAAGCCTTTAACATCTTTGGTGGAATGCGCAAAGCCAGTTGTTGGCAAGCCCACACCAGCTCTTGATAAAAGCTGCAAAGACCTAAGCTTGTCACGCGAACGTGTAATAGCCTGAGACTCATTAGCTGAAAAAACATGCATCATTTCAAACTGACGAACAACTGCAGTACCGTAAAATGTGTGACTTGCACCCACACGAGGAATAATGGCGTCAAACTCGAGTTCTTCACCTACAAAGATGACTTTGGGTTTTTTGGGGCTTATGTCCATGTAGCAGCGTAAGTAGTCAATCACGCGTACTTCATGACCTTTTTCTAGGGCTGCTTCGACTAGCCTTTGGGTGGAGTACAGCTTAGGGTTGCGAGATAAAATGCCGAGCTTCATGTGTGCTCCTTTTTGCCTGAAGGCAGCTTACTTCTCTTGCCTATCACATCATTGTCAAGTCTATTTTGTTTAGGTAGGATTGACTAACGTCTACAACTATACGCTTTTTTAAAGCTTCTCGACCAATAAGCATGCGAAAGGTCATATTTTCTCGTTTACTTAAACTGAGTTCTATAAGCCATGTTTTACCTAAGAGCTGTAAATGAGTTTGAATGATGGGTCTTAGCTCACTTGAACCATTTGAGCTTTTGATTTTACGAACATCATAAATGGGTAACTCTAATACGAGCTCTTCTTTGCTTGATTTTTGTTTTGGGTGAACCACAAAACGAACATAGGCTTTACCCTCTTTTTGAATTTGTTTAAGATTTCTTGCGTAAAGCGAAGAGGTTGCAGCGCCCGTATCAATTTTTGCCTTTATTTTAGGAATATTTAGATCAGGTAAGCTTACCCATTCACGCCAACCAACCGTAGCTAGTACTTTTGCTTCTTTCATTTGCTTACTATAGCTATATTTGAAGCTTTACAGGAGCTTTCTAATCTAAAGTATTTGTAGAGCTAAGTTTTATTGCGACTGTCTCTTGACTCATTTGATAAGCTTATCAAATGCTAAATCGATCTGTATGGGATGACGGTAACTGGCGCTCGCTACCTAGCCTAGAATCTGACATTGAGGCAGATGTTTGTGTAATTGGCTTAGGAGGCTCAGGGCTTAGCTGCATTTTAGAGTTAGTCGAGCTTAATCAGCGTGTGGTTGGTCTTGATGCTGGCATGATAGCTGGAGGCGCAGCAGGGCGTAACGGCGGATTTTTGCTGGCTGGTTTAGCTGCTTTTTATCATGAAGCCATAACTGCGCTTGGGCATGAGCGAGCCAAAGCTATTTACGCTTTAACTGTTTCACACATACAAAAGATTATCTCTGAAGCGCCACAGCTTTGTAAACAAACAGGGTCGCTGCGCATAGCGAGTTCTGAAAAAGAACTAGCGGATTGTGAAGCGCAGTACGACGCCTTAAAGAAAGATGGCTTTGACGTAGAACACTATGAAGGTCAAGAAGGTAAAGGCCTTTACTTTGCAACTGACGCAGTCTTTAACCCCTTACTACGCTGCAGAACGCTAGCAAAAAAAGCCATGCAAGAAGGCGTGCAGCTCTTTGAACATTCAAAAGTAATCAAACTAAACCAAAACCTAGTAGAAACAAAAGAAGCTCGAGTTCACTGCAAGCATATTATTGTGGCAATAGATGGCAAACTCGAGCTTTTGTTACCTGAGTTATCTGCTGAGGTTCGTACTTCTAGGTTGCAAATGTTAGCTACTGAAGCGCTGCCAGACATTATTTTTCCTAAGCCTGTTTACTTGCGTTGGGGGTACGAGTACTACCAGCAGTTAGCAAATGGCTCAGTTGCGTTGGGTGGCTTTAGAGATAAAGCTGAGGCTGAGGAATGGACCTTTGAAAGTGAGCCTAGCAAAGCTATTCAGGCTAGGCTCACTGAGTTTCTAAGGCGAGATTTAAAGCTTAGTGCAAAGGTTACGCACCGCTGGGCTGCGTCTGTGAGTTACTCAAAAACGGTGTTGCCTTATTTTGCTCAAGTGCGACCTTATGTCTGGGCAATAGGGGCTTACAATGGCACAGGTAATGTCTTAGGGGCGGTCTGTGGTCGCGCCGTAGCGCAACAAGCGATACTAGGGAAGTCAGAGCTTGCAGCCTTGTTTTTAGGGCCTTAAATAAATAAGCATCATGAAGTAATGGCTTGCCCCCCCAGCCAAAACAAACAAATGCCAAAGTTCGTGGTGTCCAAAAACACCAGGGTAAAAGTTTGGTCTTTGTAAACCAAAGATAACTGCGCCTGCTGTGTAAAACACGCCACCCAACAGCAAGAGCATAACTGCTCCAGAGCTGAGCGTTTGGGTTAAAGGCCCAAGAACAAACAAAGCTAACCACCCCAAAGCAACATAAAAGCTAGTTGAGTACCAGTGGTTAAGGTCTAACCACCTCAATTTAACCGTCATGCCTGCAGCAGCTAAAAGCCAAACAAGCAAAAATAATCCCCAACCCAAAAAGATATTATGCTCTTTTAAACGAAGTAAAGCTATTGGCGTATAGCTACCTGCAATTAAGCAAAAAATGCCAACATGATCGAGTTTTAGAAGTAAGCGTCTTTGCTGATTACTAACCTTAAAGCCATGCAGAGCACTACTTGCTGCGTAAAGAATGATAGAGCTTAAACCATAAACAATAAAACTATAAACGTGCAAGCTGTTACCCCAAGATAAAGCCACCAAAACAATAGTGCCGATTAGACTTAAAAAGACACCAAAAAGATGGGTTAGGCAATTGATGGGTTCATATAAGTACTGATCAAGAAGACGAATAAAGCGTGGTTTTAGCTCTAAGGTACTCATAGGTCATTATGCCATTTTTACTTCAAAAGCTGCTCTTAATTATCACATACTTTCTTAATACATGCTTTATAAACAAAGGCAGAAAGTTAAATTTACTTAGCTATACTTGCTTTTTGCTCACCAACGCAAAGAATTGCATCTTTATCAATATCATTTCTTAAAACCGCTAAAGCCATAACGCCAAAGTCAGGATGCCTAACCACAGTAGCTAAAACCCCAACCCGTTTATCATTGAGCAAAATATTCTTTTCAGATGTAAGACCACTTAGGCTAAGCTTAGTTAACTCACGACGCAAGTTCCCACGCGCTTCAATTCGGGCCATAATCTCTTGCCCCAAATAACAACCCTTAGTATAAGACACAGCAAACGCGAGCCCTACCTCTTGCGGCAAAACACCGCCAGCCGCCTCGGTGGCTGCCTTAGGAATAACAGCTAATACTCGAGCTATTTCCGCGGCCTCCTGACTGACTGTTTGAGCTCCTGCTTCAATCAAGGCACTAAGAAGCTGCTCAGCTTGTTCTTGTGCTATCAACAAGTCAAACCCACCCGCATTGCTTCGTTTAGAGCTGAGCATAATCAAATCACTGCCATTAAACACAGTTGTTTGCGCAGTACTGCCCTCAGGTAAAGGTGTAAACAAAGACTCGAGTGTCATCTGAGCTTTGGCTCCTTGGACTGAAAATGCCTGCAAGGAGATACGCTCTAAACTAACTTGGTCAAAAATAATGTGTCTTTTGAGTTGCTCTTGCACTTTGTCAATATCATTATCTTCAATTAATAAGAGACAGTCTTCTTTTCGTCTAAGGACTTTCATTTGTGCCAAAGCATGCCCTTTATGATTCAACATAAGAGAGGCGTTAAAGCTGTTCTCAGCTAAGCCTTTAACAGTGTTACTTAGTTGACCATGTAAAAAGTCGAGCCTATCTGCACCTGTTACCCTTAAAACTTGGAGCTTAAGTAGATTAATAATGCCAAGCTTTTCTAGAGCTTCTAGTTCTTTTTTAAGGCTTCCTGATGGCATGCTTGCAGTGTATTGTGAGATTTCTAAAGGAGGAATAAAAGTCATGCTCTACAAGTAGCATAGCTTGGGCTTATAACCTGCAAGCTGCTTAACCAAGTTGATGTTTTTTAGGTAATAAATGTTTTTAATAGCAGTTCCACAATAAACCTAAGTCGCTTGCTGCCTTTATTTTACTGACCAAATGTCAAACGAATTATCTGCTTTGCAGATAACTCATAGAAAAGCTATAGGTTGTAGTTCTTTGACAAAGATGGGCTTAGTTAAACCCTTTATTTGTGCCAAACCAGATTACAGAATTTACCTTTGTTGATGAAATTGAGAAATGCTAGATAA
>CAYGTA010000038.1:0-4201 GCA_964352605.1 uncultured bacterium
TATCGAGCTTACAAGACCAATGCAGCTTGGTAGCATTCTCAACAACAGCTAATCATAAAAAGCTTGCAGTTTTTACGTTTACATGACAAAATAATAGAGCTTTGGCAGTGTTTGACTGTCAACTCATCAAGAGCGATTTAGGGATCTGGCCCAACAACATCGCAGCAACCAGCTTTCATTAAAGCGGGTGCTACCTCCAGCCGAGCGCAGGGTGTCACGATGGCACTGCTTGGACAGATGAGAAGGAACACCTCCTTCTTAACAACTTAATCAAAGCTTGCTTTAAATAGTAATCTGGCTATTTATCTTTTGGTTAGAAAATCAAAAAAGCAGCTTTAGGAGGACATATGAGCCACAGCTCAATAGTTGATAAGTTCGGTAAACAATTTGTCGTCACAGCAGAACTCGAGCCCCCCAGAGGCAGCAGTGTGACTGACCTAATCAAACAAGCTCACGAATTAAAAGCTTTTGTAGACGCTTTCAATATGACAGATTCACCCATGGCTAGCCTACGCATGAACAGCATTGTCGCGTCCCACCTAGTGCAAAAAGAAACAAACATAGAAAGCATTTTTCACTTTACCTGCCGTGACCGCAACAGCCTTGCCTTACAAGCCGAACTACTCGGCGCCAGCGCCCTAGGCTTAAATAACGTCTTAGCCTTAACAGGTGACCCTGTAAGCAGAGGCGACCACCCACACGCCACAGCAGTATTTGAACAAGATTTACTAGGCTTAGTCAAGATAATCAAAACTCTAAACCAAGGCAAATCACAAGGTAAAGACCTAAGCTCAGCCACAAGCTTTAACATAGCAGCAGCCGCAAACCCCACCGCCAACGACTTAAAGCAAGAAAAAAGCAAAGTACTCGCCAAACGAGATGCAGGCGCCACCTTCTTTCAAACCCAACCCATCTTTAGCCTAGAAGACGCGCAACGCTTTCAAGATCAATTTGGCGGCCAAACCCCAGCACCCACCCTATACGGCATATTGCCCTTAAGAAGCCTCAAAATGGCAGAACGCGTAAGCAAATGGTGCAAAATACCCCAAACACTCCTAGACAAACTCGAGCTTTACGGTGCAGAGGCAGGCACAATTTGGGCACAAGAACTCATTCAAGAGTTAGAAAGCGCAGGGGTAGACGGCGTTCATATTTATCCTTTAGGTAAAACCAGCATAGTAGAAGCTATACTAGAACCCAAGCAGCTAGCTGCCGCCTAATCTATTCTAGGGGCGTTCAGATAACGATAGGTCTTTAAGTGAATTTAGTAAAAGGAAGTCAGCATGACCTTACAAGTCTCAGTGTTCATAGCCACCAGTCTAGACGGCTTTATAGCAAGACCAGATGGCAGCATTGACTTTTTAGAAAACGCCGGCAAAGCCCTTGCCGGCGAAGACTACGGTTATGCTGACTTTACAAAAACCATAGATTGCTTAGTAATGGGCAGCAACACTTTTGAAAAAGTTGCAAGCTTTCCAACATGGCCTTACCAAAACAAACGCGTTATCGTCATGAGCCAAAGCTTAAAAACCATCCCTGAAGCTCTACACAACAAAGTAGAGCTTTCAAGCCAAAGCCCACAAGACCTCGTAAAGCACTGTACAAACGAAGGCCTAAAACGACTTTACCTTGATGGCGGCAAACTCATCCAATCCTTCTTACAAGAAAAACTCGTCACAGATATAATTGTGACGCAACTACCCATACTGATTGGTCAAGGCATACCGCTATTTGGCAAACTCGCACAAGACATAAAACTCGAGCATCTCAAGACCAAAACTTACGCCTCAGGCTTTGTGCAATCAAGCTATAAAGTCTTAAGCTCTAGCTAAGGAGAGCAGTCACAAGAATCACATCGGAGATTCAGTTGATATTGATAAGAGGTTTTAATAGTGGAGAATATAAAGCTATATATTACAGGTGGGTCTGGAGCAGGTGCAAGTACAATAGGTATGAGACTAGCTGAAAAATTGAACATCCCATTTATAGATTCGGACACATTTTTTCATAAACCAACAGACCCACCCTTTCAAGAACAAAATTCTACGAATGAGCGTAATCAGCTCATTTATAAAGAGTTTAATCGAAGTGAATCCTGGATTTTGAGCGGTTCTATTTCAACATGGAAACTAAGTGATATCGAGTTTAGTCATTCTATTCTGCTAAATGTCGGATGCAGCGTGAGATTGAAACGCTTAAAGAAGAGAGAGTTCGATAGATTTGGAGCTAGAATAAGGAAGGGTGGGGATATGTATGATGACCATAGAGAATTCATTAGTTGGGCGTCATACTATGAAGCTGGAGAACGCGAAGGCAGAAATCTACCGATTGAACGAAAATTTGTAAGTAAATTTAGCCAGAGGCTTCTTGAGATTAAAACTGCGCACTCACTTGAAACCCTAGAAAAAGTAATTTTATCTTTTGTTAGTAAAGCTAAAGAATAGGTAACTGTTGCCCTCCTTGCACTTAAACCTTAAGCGCGTCTTTAAGGACTTTTTGCAGTGCATTTATATCTGCCGCGTCATTGTAGACATTTGTACTTACCCTAAGTGCTGTGCCTCTAACAGAAGCAAAAATGCGATTCGCTTTTAAACTTGCCTGCAAACTCTCTAAATCAACATGCTTAGGTAAACGCACTCCAAACAAATGCTTAGCTCGAAACGCCTCAGCTTCAACGCTATACCCCAAAGACACAATAGCCTCAACAAAATCACGCGTTAAGTCATGACAGTAGCTTTGAATACGCACAGGGTCACGCTCGAGTACGTCTTCTAAGGCGGCTTTTAGCATGGGCATGAGTATGAAGTTACTGCGTTCACCTACGTCATATCGACTCATGCCTTGTGAGTAGTGGTCGGTGTAGTCAACAAGGCCTGCAAAATTTTCACTGTCTTGGCGTGTAATCCAGCCTTCTTCTACAGGTAAGCCTGTTGCAAATCGCTCTCCGTAGTAGGCGCAACCTATACTGTAGGGCCCCATCATGGTTTTATAGCCTGCCACTATAAGCGCGTCAGGCTGTATTTTCTTTACATCAAAGGGTAGCGCTCCGACTGATTGTGTTGCGTCTATAATTAAGGCAGCCCCTACTTCTCTTGCTCGCTTGCTTATGGCTTCTAAATCAAAGATCGTGCCGTCTGTCCAGTGAATGTGCTCTACCGCAACGACAGCAGTGGCGTCATCTATGGCGTTTAAAAGTGCTTCATTCCAAGTTTCAGCACGCTTTTCAGCTGAGGCTGCGTTTATGGTTTTTAATGTCACGCCTTGCTCAGCAAACTGCCGCCAGCTATAAACATTGCTTGGGAATTGTTCTGCTAGAAGCACAATGTTTTGACTTGGTTTAAGCTGCAAGTTTTTTGCTGCGGTAGCGACCCCGTAAGATGCTGCAGGAATAATGGAAATATGAGTTGTGGGTGCATTAACCAACTCAGCGAATAGTGCTCTGACTTCATTTGTTTCTGTAAAAAAGTCGTTAGGCACAAGCTCAGTTGGGTTTGATTTTCTTAAAATACCTGCCATGCCTGCCGCTTCAACCTTTTTAGATAAGGGTGACATGTACGCGCAATTTAGGTAATGCACAGCTTCTGGTAGCGAAAACTCAGTTTTACGACAACGTAACTTATCCATTTGCATAGTTTATAAGAATTCAAGCACTAAAAAGGCTATTCATCTTTTTTTGGTGCTTCGCGGTGAGCATGGTAGTACGCTTCATTAGGCTTCCAGCCTAAAGCATTACCCATACGATTTGTGTAGTTAAACATGGCAGCAATTTGAGTAATTTCAGAAATGCCTTCATCTGAAAACCCCACGGCTCTCAAGGGCTCCAGATTATCAGGAGACATTTTGTAAGACTCATGCGTTAGCATTACGACAAAGTCAAACATGGTTCTTTCACGTTTAGTTAAAGATGCTCGCCGGTAATTGTGAATCAGCAGTTCAACAAATACAGGGTCAGAAGTAATCTCACGAAGGTAAGAAGCGTGTGAGGCAAGGCAATACTCACATCTATTTTCAGATGAAACAACAACGCCTATCATTTCGCGTTCTTTACGGCTAAGCTCGGTCTCATCGTTACGCATGAGAAAGTCATAGTACTTAAACCACTTCATAAAATGCTTAGGTGTTAACGCCATAAAGTTAAAGACATTAGGAATATGACCTAGTTTTTCTTCTGCCTTATTAAATAGTGTTTGTACATTTTCAG
>CAYGTA010000038.1:4301-15732 GCA_964352605.1 uncultured bacterium
GGAATATGACCTAGTTTTTCTTCTGCCTTATTAAATAGTGTTTGTACATTTTCAGGTAGCTCTTCGCGTTTGGGTATTTTTAGCCAGCTTAGTTTATCCATAAGGCATTTTATATGGGTTTAGCTCAAAAGCTACAAGCTTATAGTTTTTTGATAAAACATATTCAAATTAGTTCTAGGCTTTTTACACCGTGACTTATGGCAGATGTGACAAAACCTTGACTTATTTATACTTAGCAGCATGAGAAAGCAAACCTTTGCTCAAAAAATGTCTGTCCTTGCTGGTATAGGCACATGGCTGGCAGTTGGTTTACCTGTGGTCATGGAGAGCTTTAGTGATGGCAGCTTCATGCAAGGCAAAATGATGGTCTGGCTGAGCGCTTATTTTGTTTTTGGCTTTAGTTTTATTTTTGAGAACTACCTGCCCTTTAAACCCTTACAGAAACGCTTCCCTTTGTTAAGACCCAGTTTTTTGACAGGTCTAGCGGTCATCATGCAGCTTCTTCTACCAGATTATCAGCTCATTGCTATTTTGTTTATTATTACGGCGGTTGAAGCTGCTTATGTGCTGCCTTTACGCTTGGGGTTTGCCTGGATTATTGGGCAATCTTTAGTTGTTTTTACAGCCATGAGCAGCTCAAATAATTATGATTTTACTTTTGCTTTAGTTCTGACATTTGCCTACTTTGGCTTTCAAGCATTTGCCTTATTTAGTACCTACGCGACTATCAATGAAGCTAAAGCAAAAACAGAGCTTGCCCAACTAAATGCAGAGTTACGCGCAACCCAAACCCTTTTAACAGAAAGTAGCCGCATAGCTGAACGCCTCAGAATTGCCAGAGACTTACATGACTTAATAGGGCATCACTTAACTGCCTTAAGCCTAAACTTAGAAGTTGCCAGTCACGTAACCAGTGGGCAAGCTAAAGAAAGTGTAGAGCAAGCCCGCTCAATTGCTAAGCTGCTCCTAAGTGACGTGCGAGACGTAGTAAGTAGCATGCGTGAAACTGAAAATATAGATTTAAATAAAGCCCTCAAAAGCCTAACGGAAGGCATACCCAAACTCGAGCTTATTTTGAATAGCCCTGAAGGTCTTAGTCTAGATGACCCTAATAAAGCGCAAGTTTTAGTCAGGTGTGTGCAGGAAGTCATTACGAACACTTTGAAACATGCGAATGCTAATCAACTTGTAATTACACTCGAGCGTGGTGAGGGTGGCATTCGGGTGAGGGCTAAAGATGATGGTGAGGGTACTGCGTTCGTTACGGTTGGTAATGGGCTTAAGGGTATGCGGGAGCGCTTAGAGCAGGTGGGCGGTAGTCTTGATTTGAGTTCAGTGCAGGGTCAGGGTTTTTCTCTGACTGCGTTTGTACCTGTCTAAATACGTTTAAGGGTTTTCAATGATGCGTTTTAAACTAAAAACACTAAGCTTATGAGGAGTTACAAGAAATGCTAGCTTTAACCTTATGATTCGGGTTTGTCTTATTGATGATCAAACACTGGTACGTCAGGGCATTAAGAGCTTGCTGGGTTTAGCCAGCACGATTGAAGTTATAGCTGAATCGTCTGACGGTGAAGCTGGCCTTAAAGTTATTGCTGAGCATAAGCCTGATGTGGTGCTGCTTGATTTGCGTATGCCTGTGCTTGACGGGCTAGGGGTGCTGAAGGCTTTGCAGAGTGCTAACTATAAGCCTCCTTGTCTTATTCTTACTACATTTGATGATGATAATTTGGTCTTAGAGGGGCTTAAGTCAGGCGCTAAAGGCTACTTACTTAAAGATGTTTCTTTAGAGCAACTGGTTAGCGCCATTGAAACCCTGCATGAAGGCAAAACCCTCATTCAGCCTGCCATTACAGAACGTCTTTTGCGTAGTTTGCAGAATTTTAGTGAAAGCAGCAACCCTGTAGAAGCAGCTTATGAGCCTGAAAGCCTAACTGAGCGAGAGACCGAGATTTTAAGGCTTATGGCCAGTGGTTACAGTAATAAAGAAATTGCTAGTGCTATTGATTTAAGTGAAGGCACCGTCAAGAATCATGTAAGTAACGTCTTAGCCAAAATGGGTGTAAGAGACCGCACTCGAGCGGTACTCAAAGCACTCGAGCTTGGTATTTTGTAAGTCTTTTTGCATTAAACCCTTCACATGATTATAGGTTTGACTTCAGTCGTGGAATTTTCCACGTTTTTTCTTGCTTTTGCACCATATGATACTCAGCATAAAGCCTTCGGAGGCTGTAATCTCTGTTTTTTAATGGCAAGAGTCAAGTTTTCATTTGTCATTCTGGGCGCTCAAAACAGAAGTAGCCAGTAGCGCAACCGACCGACGGACACAAGAAAGTGTCACGGGTAGTAAGGCAAAAGCATAAGGAGTCATACCTATGACACAGACCATCACAAAGCAGAGGTTCTCATGATTGTTACGTTTTATCGTTGTTACTGGCCTACTGTTTACGAGTTTCTAAAACCCATGAATCTAGCTAATTGTGTACAAGAAACCTTTGGGCATATGCTTAGCCTTAAACTTGATGAAGGCAAAATAAAAGAAATTTATTCGCTACTGCCAGCCGGCGCAGTTATAGAAGTTGTACCTGAATTTGGTTATAACAAAGAACTCTTAGAAATTGAAGATATCTTAAAAACATACGGCGTAGCTGACGACAACTAAATTTAAGTTAAGCAAAAACAGCTCGAGTTTTGTGAAACTCGAGCTGTTTTATTTGGCGTGTGCTTTTTTTGTGAGAAGCCTGTAAGAATCTTGTGAGGGCCTTAGTTTTATAGTAATTATCGAGTTCAGAGTCGTTCTTTAATCAGACACTCAGACGCTGTGACATTTGCCTTGTTAATTGGGCGCTTTAGGCAAATAGAGCGAGTAGCGCAACCGACTGGGGTTACTTTTAATAGGGTAACTTCGATTTAAAGGAGTTAACAATGTCAATACACCGTGCACCCCTAACTGCCTTCGAGGTTCAACTATGATTGCCGAGATTACACTTTACCGCTGCTACTGGCCTAAGGTATTTCATTATTTAAAAGATTTTGAGATTTCTAATTTTAAAACAGAGGCTTTTGGCATGCTCATGACTTTAGATATTGCCCCTGATTTAGCTCGTCGTATTGCAAGCATGTTGCCTGTTGGTGCTGTGGTTGATCTTGTTGAGCTTAGCTCTACTGACCCTATGAGTGGTCATGAGATTGATGATCTTATTTTAGGTCAAAGTATTGGTCATGGTCTTAAGTCAGAGAAGAACTGATTTTTATTTTTAAACAATACATTTCTAAGACGCCCGAAGAGGCGTCTTTTTTATTGCTGCAGCAGTTTTTGAGTTAAACATGGCACTACCTTAGCAGTTCTGTTTTTACTTAAAGTTATTTTGCATTTAAAACCAGGCAAGTAAACCAGGCAAGTATTTTAAATGCAAAAGACTATCATTACTCTATTTCCACGTATTACTGATTAAGTTCTTATATTTTTTATAGGCGTATGATTTGTGTCGTGCTGCCACTTTTACTTTCTCTTTTACATATTTTTAATGACATGTTTAGTTCATTTTTAACACCTTTGTTGCCTCGTTTACAAACAACTTACGGTGTGAGTTACGCAGCTATTTCTTTAGTTGTTGCTATTTATTCTTTTTCAAGTAGCTTATTACAACCTGTTGCTGGGCTCATTGCAGATCGTTATGACCGCAGACTCATGGCAGCATTAGGGCCCCTTGTTGTGGTAGTTGGTTTTGGCATGCTTGGCTTTTACCCTAATTTATTTACGCTAGGCTTCTTTTTGGCCTTGGCTGGGCTTGGTTCTGCTTTGTTTCATTCATCTGGCGCGGCTCTTGTCGGGCAGTACGCACCTCAAGCACAAAAAGGTTTCTGGCTTAGCTTCTTTGGCTCATCAGGCATGTTTGGCATTGCTACGGCACCCATTGTTTCTCTAGGCATGGCCAATTCCGTTGGCTTAAAAGGTTTAGCATGGCTCATGCCCTTAGCATTTATACCTGCTGTTCTTTTGTTTCGGCAGGCACCTCCTATTAATGTTGATGCTAAACCCTCAAGCTTTCGTGATTTAGCGAGGGTATTTCGGGGTGAAGTTGCTAAATTGTGGGCTATTTCAACCTTAAGGAATGTTACCTTTATGAGTTTTTCAACCACCTTGCCGTTTTGGTTTGCGCAGCGTGGTCTTTCTGATGCTCAGTTGGCACTTACTTTATCTGTATATAGTTTTGCTGGGGTAGCAGGTACCTTTTTGGGTGGCACGTTGTCTGACCGTTTGGGGCGCAAAACCATTATGGTTAGTACTATGGTTTTTTCTATTCCTCTTTACATTGCGCTTCTTGTCTTTGCACCTGAAAGCTGGCTTTACTTGCCTTTACTTGCGCTTAGTGGTGCTCTTATGAACGCAGGTATTCCTGTTGCGGTTGTTATGGCACAAGAGCATGAACCCAAACAAATAGCTACGGTTTCAGGTTTACTTATGGGCTTCACGTGGGGCTTTGCGGGTTTGCTTTACGGAATTATAGGACCGTTTATAGAGATTTTTGGGGTTATTCCTACCCTATCAGTCTTAGGTATTTTACTTGTACCTAGTCTTATTCTAACGCTCATGCTTAAAGATACACCTAAAGCTATCAGCTAATTTACTCTATCTTAGTGCACTGTCTATATAAGGCAATACCATTTAGATATTTTTTGTAATACAAAGCGAACATATTCGTAAATAAGTTGTAACAAAACCCATCTATACTCTTAGTTTGAGTCTAAGCAGGGCATAAATCGAAACAATCAAAATTCACTTACGCTTTAGATTACATCATGAAAAAAGGAATTTTAATAAATGAAAAAAATAATGCTTCTCATTGCAGCCCTCGTAGTAGTTATAGCAGGCTGCTCACAAAACCCTGAGTTTAGAAGGCTTGCGCCTGAACCTGCACTCGAGCTACAAAGACGTAGTGATAGTGCTTCTGAGCTTGAGGCTTTAGCGTTAGCACCCCACATGAGCATTCCGCCTGAGGTCGCTCAAGAGCAGTTACAGATGATGGACTTATCCTCTCAAAATGCAACAGAGCCTCTTTTACTTACGCATTATGCACCATGGTTTCAAACCCCAGAAATTAGTGGTTACTGGAGTAAACACTGGACCATGAACAATTGTAATCCTGATCTTATAGATGAGACCGGCAAACGAGAAATTTGCTCTCACTACTACCCGCTTATTGGCCCTTATGACAGTAGTGACCCTGACCTACTCGAGTATCATATTTTGCTTATGAAGCTTTCGGGTATTGATGGCATTATTATTGATTTTTATGGCTTGCAAGCTTTTTATGATTGGCCTGAACTTAAAGAAGCAACTGACAATGTAATGACTGCGTTTAATGCTGCTGGCATGAAGGTTGCCGTTATGTATTTTGATCGCACGGTGAAAATTGCTTTAGATAAGGGCTTTATTAGTGACCCTGTTGCGGTCGCTCAAGCTGACCTTGGCTATATTGAAGAGACGTACTTTTCTTTAGAGAATTATGTGCATATTAATGGTGAGCCTTTGTTAATGAATTATGGCCCTTCGTACTTTAAGTTAGCTAGCGAATGGCAAGATCTTTATGCTGGCATAACTGCCGATGCGCCTTTAGCAAGTCTAGGCAATGTAAACAGCTTTTCAGCAACAACCTTTCCTTGGATTGAGTGGCCACACTGGCAAGACTACTTACCGCGCTACTATGCTTGGGTTAATTGGAAGGGCTTTAATAGTTCGATTGGTTCTACTTACCATAGTTACAATGATTACTTTGCAGAAGGTGGTTGGGGAAACAGCTCTTACGAATTAGATGATCAAGATGGTCAGAGGTTTAGTAATTATTTGGCTTATAACGCGCAGTTCAACCCTGATATTATTCAACTCCTTAGTTGGAATGGCTTTGTTGAAGGCACCATGCTCGAGCCTACACTTGAACAGGGGTATAAGTATTTAACTGAGTTGCAAAGCTTTACAAATAGTTCTTTTGATCAAGCAGATTTAGAGCTTGTAACTGAGATTTATCTTATTCGTAAAGCCTTAGACATTAATAGCCTTGCTAATCAGACAGCCACAACTATTGTTGCAGATATTCATGCAGGTAAAAGCTTAGATGCAAGCTCTTTAAAAGGATTATTAAACACTCTTAAGTAAGACGACTTAGGCCTTAAGGGCTTTAAGTTCGGAGGCAGTGACGCAAGGCTTCTTATGTGGGCATCTTGAACCTTGTTGAGCCAGTGATGCAACCGACCGATTAACAAACGGAAGGTTGTACCGAGATGAAAGGCGGTACACCCATGACATTTAGAAAATCAACACATTTAGGCTTTTTAATTCTTTGCGTCAGTTTTTTCTTGGCTGCTTGTGGTCAGCAAACAAGTCGTTCTGAGGCAAGCGTTGAAGTTCAAACTGATTCAACAAGTCAAGAGACTGAGGCTGCCACCATAGCAATGAGTGAATGGCAAGGTAGTTCGCTTATTCAAGATATGCCTGAGTATCAAGATTATATAAATCTTTTGCTTAAGCGCAGTAAAGTCAAAAAAGACAAAGATGTAGAAGAGTCTCCTCGCGAAAAGAAAGAGAAAAAAGAGAAGAAAGAGAAAAAGCCAAAAATTGAAGCACCGGAGTTACTAAGCCAAGATCTAACTGAACCTTTACTTATGGCGCATTACATGCCTTGGTTTCAAACCCCCGATGTAAGTGGTTACTGGGGTATTCACTGGACTATGAATACTTGTGACCCTAACGTCGTAGAACCTTCAGGGCAAAGAGAAATCTGCTCACATCATTACCCCCTAATTGGCCCTTATGACACTAGCGACCCTGACTTACACGAGTACCACGCTTTACTTATGCATTTGTCAGGCATTGATGGTGTAACTATTGACTGGTACGGTATTCAAGACCATTTTGACTGGCCTATCATTCGTAAGGCAACAGAAGATTTGATAGACGCGCTTGATAAATATGACCTGAAGTACGTCATTATGTACGAAGATAAAACCATAG
Organism: uncultured bacterium; assembly: GCA_964352605.1. Taxonomy (GTDB): domain Bacteria; phylum Deinococcota; class Deinococci; order Deinococcales; family Trueperaceae; genus JAHEBB01. The sequence goes on from CAYGTA010000038.1 coordinate 11,314, forward strand.
AAGCTGCCCTTTACTTTGGACTTATTCAAAACGGAATCGAAACGGCAGCTCTTGACTTGCAGTACCTAGAAGCTAATTTCTTCTCACGAGAAAACTATTTACATATAGATGACCAGCCTTTACTTCTAAACTTTGGCCCCTCCCACTTTGAAACCGCTGCTGAGTGGCAAAGCATCTTTAGTAATCTTGTAAGTCAACCTAACTATAAGGGCTTATGGGCTGTAGACGGTTTAAGTGAAGAGTTCTATTCGTGGGTTTACAATGATGAACAGTTTTTACCTTGGTTTTACCAAACATCTGCAACTGAAAATTGGGGCTTAACCATTGGTGAAGCCTACCCAATGTTTGATGACTATTATTTTGAAGGCGGCTGGGGAAATAATCTTTTTGAAATAGATGATCAAAATGGTGAGCTTTTTATGCAAACCTTGCAGCAAGCAGCATCTGAAGGTTCAGACATCATTCAGCTTAATACATGGAATGACTTTGGTGAAGGTACCGACATAGAGCCTTCCGTAGAAAACGGGTATCAGTATTTGGTCGATTTACAAAGCTTTACTCAGGTAGCTTTTGACCAAGATGACTTAGAAGCCGCAACAGATTTTTACTTCTTAAGAAAAGAACTTGCAGCAAATGGCTTAAACATAAACACAGAAGCCATAAGCAACGCACTCAAACTAGGCAACGCCGAGCAAGCAAGAAGCTTAATGCAAGCTCTAAAGTAAAACTTTTTCAAACAAAAAGAAATGCAGGCCAAAGCGCCTGCATTTCTTTTTGTTAAATGAGTATAAAAAGCTACAACAACCCGCAAAAAACCAAAGCACAAGCAAGTTGTTACATTTTTGTAATAGAAGATTCTTAGACTAAGTAGCGTGAGTACAGAAACTCACATGGACGCATTGACAGCTGCCCCGTATTTGGGCGCTTGGAGCAGCTCGAGCAAGTAGCGCAACCGGCCATTAGCTTTACGGCCTTCGTCCAAATTTACTTTTTAGAGGTGAAAGCATGCCCCGCTGGGTCGTAGAACTAAACACTGAGCATAGCGACATTCCACAAGAACTACGTGAAGCCGCAACTATTCGTAATCAAGACGGGCAAGATGTCTGGGAGTATCTAGACCGTTTTAATGCCATTAAAGCAGCTCATTTCTTTGGCACAAAAGCCAATTTAAAAACAGAAGATATTGTAAGGAGTTAAAAATGAAAAAAATACTTATAAGTTTACTATTACTTAGTTTCGGACTTGTTTTAGCACAACAAACAGTTTATGCACCCCCACCCCCAGACAATGCAGCCTTTATCAGAATCATTCACGCTAGCCCTAATGCAGGCAATCTAAATACAAGCATAGGAGATGCAAGTTTTGACGCACTCGAGTATGGCGGTGTTAGTGCTTATAAAGTGGTTCTGGCGGGTTCTTATGATTTGAGTGTTGCTGGGCTTAGTGGCAGTGTGAGTGTTGAGGCGGGTAATTACTACTCGGTAGTACTTTCTAATAGTGTTTCTGTTATGGAAGATCCTCAAAATTCAAATTTGGCTAAGACTATGCTTGTGCTTTATAACGTTGCTGATAGTGGCCCTGTGGCCATGAAAACGGCTGATGGTTCTACCGCTGTGATTGAGGGAGTGGATGCTGCTTCTATGAATAGTATTTTGGTCAATCCTATTGAGGTTGATTTGGCTGCGTTTGCGGGTGAAAGTTCTATTAATAGCTTTGCGGGTCTTAGCTTGCAAAGTGGCGCTGTTTACAGCATGGTAGTTATGGGTTCTGCTGATTCTTTAACCGCAAATTGGGTTCGAAATGAGGTTCTTCAGTAATTAGGCTTTAAGGGCTACCTTAAACGGTAGCCCTTAAGTTTAAGACTGTTAGGAGCAGGGCTATGGTTTTTTCTACTAATTTATTCCTTTTTGTTTTTTTACCTATTTTTCTTGCTATTTATTATTTACTTCCTTTTAGAGCACGCTCTGCCTGGATTTTGCTTGCAAGTTACGCGTTTTACGGCTGGTGGCGCGTTGACTTTTTAGCTCTCTTTTTTGCAGTTACCCTCTGGACGTTTATTTGGGGTAAACGTGTTGCTAATGCACCTAACCCTAAAGCCGCAAAAACCGCGCTCACAATAGCTATCGTGGGTGACTTTTTATCGCTCGGCTATTTTAAATATTTTAACTTTGGTCTAGATAATTTAAATGGCATTTTAGGCTTTTTAGGTTCAAGACCTATTACCCTCTGGGAAGTCATTTTGCCTATTGGAATTTCATTTTATGTTTTTCAGGCTGTTAGTTACCTTATAGATGTTTACCGTAAAGATGTTGAGGCTGCTACTAACTTCTGGGATTTTAGTGCCTTTATTGCCCTTTTCCCACAACTTATTGCAGGGCCTATCTTACGTTATAAAGATTTGGTTGATCAGTTTCAAAGTCGCACACATACTTTAGAAAAATTTTCTGAGGGTGCAACCCGCTTCATGATGGGCTTTTGCAAGAAAGTCATCATTGCCGATGCAATCGCGCCCATTGTTGACTTAACCCTATTTCATGCGAACCCTACAATGGCAGATGCTTGGTTTGGTGCATTTGTTTATACCTTGCAAATTTTCTTTGATTTTTCTGGCTACTCTGACATGGCCATTGGACTAGGCCTCATGATGGGCTTTAGATTCAAAGAAAACTTTAATCACCCTTATATTGCAAAAAGCATTGGTGAGTTCTGGCGTCGTTGGCACATGAGCTTATCTGGCTGGCTTCGTGAGTATCTTTACTACCCGCTAGGTGGTAACCGCAAAGGTCAATTCAGAACCTACTTTAACGCAGCTGCCGTCATGATTTTAATAGGCATATGGCATGGTGCTGACTGGACCTTTATTATTTACGGTTGCATTCACTCGGCTTTAGTCATAAGAGAACGCCACTGGATTTACACCAAACGCTGGAAAGAACGCCCCGCCATTTTAGGCATAGCTTTAACCATGTTCTTTGTTATTATTGCCAGAGTCCTCTTCGTTTCACCCGACATGGCAACAGCAATGAACGTCTACAAAGGCATTTTTGGAGGCTACGGCTTTGCCTTAAGTAGCTTTGTAGCATGGCAGATAAGCAACTTTCAAATTTTCATGATTATCTTTGCAAGCATCTTTATTTACGCAGCCCCCGCATGGCTAGCCTACACAGAAAAACACCCTCAAAAAGCAAGACTCGAGCATGTTTATTTGCTTATGATTCCTTTGTTTGTTTTGGGTGTCGCTAGGTTGTCAGCGCAAGCATTTTCACCGTTTTTGTACTTCAACTTTTAGGAGTTTGGCATGTTACCTGAACCTAATACCTCTCAAACTCAAAGCCTCAGACCCTTATCTATTGCTTTAAGGCTCGAGTTTATCCTTAAGGCCCTTCCAGCTGTCTTTATGATTGGATTTTTGGCTGTGGGTGCATTATCTGTTTTTGCTAAGAGAACAACGTATAGTTTTACGCCTACAGGCTCTTGGATTAATGGTCAAGCTGCTGCTGCTTATGAGGCTCATTTTAATGAGAATTTACCTTTTAAAGATGCCTATATTAGTACTTGGGGCATTATTGAGTACATGCTCTTTAATCAAGCTCGCGAGGGTGCTTTGCTGGGCGATGAGGGTTGGTTTTTTACAAGCGAAGAGTTTAGCTATTACCCTAACGAAGCGCAGGCTATTGCTGAGAAGATTACTTATATTTCTGAAGTGAAAGAGCAGCTTGCCGCTCAAGATATTGATTTGGTAGTCACGTTAGTACCCTCAAAAGCCAGTATTTACCCTGAGTTTTTAGGTCGCTTTGGCCTTCCTGACTATGTTCAGCAGCGTTATGACTTAGAACTTCAAGCTTTAAGAGATGCGGGTGTTCCTAGTATTGATTTGCGTTCTGCCTTAAAAGACGCTAAATCTCAAGGGGATGTTTTCTTTAAAACTGATACACACTGGACACCTTTGGGTGCCAAGGCAGCTGCTAGCGAAATTGCTCAAGAAATGCAAGCTTTGGGCTTTGATTTACCTTTTGCTGAGAGTAGTTTTGCTACGAATCCTAAAGAAAGCCTAACGCTTCACGAAGGAGACTTAATGAAGTTTTTGCCGTTAGGGTTTTTAAAGAAGCAGTTTGGACCTCTGGCTGAACCTTTACAAGAAGCAACGACCGTTCAAACCAATGTGGGTTTGTTTGCCGATACTAGCCGTCCTGTCACTTTAGTAGGTACAAGCTACAGTGGTGATGATAAATGGAATTTTGCGGGTGCCCTTAAAGAGAGTTTGGGTATGAACGTACTTAATGCTGCACTGGTAGGACGCGGCGAAATTGTACCCATGCAAGAGTACTTAGCAAGCGAAAACCCTACTGTTAACAAACCCCAAGTCATTATTTGGCAACTTTCAGAACGCGGCTTCCCTATGGCTGCTGACGTAGAAAA
>CAYGTA010000038.1:15832-17842 GCA_964352605.1 uncultured bacterium
CGACCTATGGTTTACGCAGAAGAAATGGTGGCTACACCTTTTAACGCAGCTGAATCTTGGCAAAGCTACCAGTACTTTAGAAACACCTTTAATCAAAGAGGATTCTTAACCCCTGACCTACTCTTTAGCTTTAGAACCGCAGAAAGTGAAGGCGAAAGAGTTTTCTTTAAGCTAGACCATCATTGGGCACCTGAAGGCGCACAAGTCGCAGCTGAAGAAGTACATAAAGCCCTTAATTTTCTTAGTAGTTACCAAAGTTTAGAAACCACAACTTACACTGCTATACCCGTAAAAGAAGAATCCTACAGAGGTAGCCGCATTTCCGAAGTAGACGCTATTTGTGGAGCAGTAGACATAGCAGATGAAAGCTATACACGCTACACCACCCAAGGTGAAGAAACACCCGCAGCAACAAGCCTGTTTGGTGACATAAAACGCCCTGATGTTGTTTATATTGGCACCAGCAACGGCGAAGAAAATCTTAACTTTAGTGGCCGACTCAAAGAAACCCTAGGGTTAAATGTACTCAAAGCCAATCTGGTAGGCGGCGCAGCTTTTACAGCCATGCAAAACTTTATTTACAGTGATGACTACCAGTTAGACGGCTACCGCCCACCCTTTATGGTTTGGGAAGTAAACATAAACACTACCAGCATAGTAAGTGATGAAATTCTAGATTTTTCTGACCCACTAAGCTACAGGCAGCTCATACCTAGCCTTTACGGACAATGCGAAAACCAAAGCCTATTAAGCAGCCAAGGTCAAACACAACTAGAATTAAATAACGCCATTAATCTAGATATTGCAGGCAGCAATTATTACTTATTTGTAGAAGCAGACAATAATGCTTTAAACGAACTAAACGTTCTTGTAAACTACGAAAATGGCAAAAGCGAACCAGTTCGCCTTTTACGCCCAGAACGACTCGAAAGCCCAAACCGTTACTTTCTTGAATTTTCCGACTTTTTTGAAGGTAACATTAAAACCATAAACGTAACAAGCACCGACCCAAGCGTAAATCTAAAAGCACACGTCTGCAATACAGGCTCGAGTATGCCCAGAGTTTACGATTTTCAAGAGGCAGATTTGCTTGCCAGCATAGCTGCACCTGGACTCGATGTCATTGGTTTTGATGCACCAGAAACAGAAAATCGTAGTAGTTGGCGTTGGGCGTTTGGGCAACAAAGTGAACTTAAGTTCATTACAGAAACAGCTAAACCCATTAAGCTCGAGCTTCGTCTGAGTAGCCCTATTGAAGAGCAGGCTATTGATATTGTTTTTAATGATCGGGTTTTGGCTAATTTGAGTGAGCTTGGTTCGGGTAGTAGTAAAGAACTCGTGCTTGATGCTCAGGCGGGTTTGAATCGTTTGGAATTGCGTTTTGCTGATTGGAATATGGGTAAAACTACCTTTGAGGCTAATGATACTAGACTGCTTTCAGCGGTCTTTAGTAAATTGTCGTTATCACCCACGCAAGAGGCTGTTACGGTTGTTGAAGACTTATCTCCAGCCATTGAGGTTAACGCGACAGAAACAAGTATTCGCCAGGTGACACCCAATGCAGGTGGTGCTGCTCCTATAAGCCCTATTGAAGGTTTAGATGTTGCGCGAATTGCAGAGCCTGACAGTGTTGTTTTGGATGGCTTTTCAAGAGTAGAAGGTCAGAATGGTCGCTGGGCACTTGGCCCTGAAAGTCAGTTGAGGTTTGATCTTGAACAAGACGCTCAGCTTAATATTGCTATGGCTATCTTTAACCCTATTGATCAGCAAAGCATAGAAGTTCTTTTTAATGGCACAACCATAGATCGCTTTGAAACCTTAGATGATCAAACCTTTATTGAAAAGGCTTACACGATAAATGCTTTAGCAGGCGAGAATAGCTTGAGTTTTGTGTATAGCGACTGGAATGGTAAAGATTCTGTCTTTAGTGAAGGTGATAGCAGACCTATGAGCATCTTCTTTTCAAAACTGCAACTATCCGATGATAAAGATTCACTGTTAGCTAGCACC